>JAAZBV010000102.1 GCA_012513605.1 Desulfatiglans sp.
AAGGCTAAAGTTATTAGCCATAGGGCTTTTGGTTATCGTACTGAAAACACATTTAAGCTGGCTCTATATCATGGCTTGGGAAAGCTACCTATGCCAAAATTGACCCACAAATTCTTGTGAGGAGCCGTTTTTTTAAAGAAAGGGGTATGGATGTACTTGTGAATGAAAACTTATGGGTCTGGTTGCCTTTTATTTGCATTGCTTTGGTGATACGTTTAATATGTAAGCGGTTTCATTGATATTCAATATAACTATACCAATGTTATGTGTATTTTGGGAATAAGCTTAATAAACCTTTATGCCCATAAAGATAGATTACATGTTACTTGTTATAACTGAGGTAATTTTCCTATTGATGAATTAAGAAATTCCAAACACTCCCCTCCACTTTGTGGGAGGGGCTGGGGGAGGGGGAACTGCAGATGAATAAACAGAGCGAATATACTGCAAATCTTTTTCACCCTCACCCAACCTCTCCCCTCAAGGGAGAGGCGCTTCAGTTAGATCTTAATTCTACAACAGGGGTATAAAAATGGATATCCGTGAAATAAGATCAGATGAGCTTGTTAAGCTCCTTGGGCTTTACACTCACCTGCATGATGATGACACCATACCGGAACCTCATGTAATTTCAAAGGTCTGGGCGGAGATACAGACCAATAAAAACATAAAATACTTTGGTGTTTTTGAGGAAGAGGATCTGATCAGTTCTTGTACAATAGTAATCGTACCAAACCTAACAAGGTCGTGCCGTCCTTATGCGGTTATTGAAAATGTGGTTACCCATATAGAGCATAGGCGAAAAGGGCATGGAGTATCTGTGCTTAAGGCTGCTATTGATTTCGCCTGGAAAAAGGACTGTTACAAGGTTATGCTCATGACCGGCAGACTTAATGAGGAGACATTAAGGTTTTATGAATCAGCAGGTTTCGATAGAAAAACCAAGCAGGCATTTGTGATCAAACGAGCTTGATTTTCTCCGTGCTCTCCGCCTGTCCCGCCATAGCTTCAGCGAAGGCGGATGTACTCCGTGGTAAAAAATATTACCAAATGGTAATTTTTCGGTCATATTGTGGTTATGTTTTTATGGTATAATCTGACAACTTAAACAAGGAGGTCACCATGAAAAAGATAATAACACTCCCTGCAATACTTTTACTTTTTATCTCTCTATGTATCCCTTTGGTTAGCGAAGGGCAGCAGAGGGGCTGGTATGGCCGCGGGAGGGGCTCAATGTCCAGCGAAACACTGTCTGTGCCAAAGGATGCACAGGAGAAAAAGATACTGGATGTGCTTACTGAGATGGCCGATAACCAGAGAGGCATGCTGAATGTCCCTATGGATGATGGAAGGCTTTTGCGGCTCCTCGCCGAGACAATGGGGGCAAAACATGTGGTAGAGATCGGCACATCAAACGGTTACTCCAGCCTCTGGCTCTTACTGGCCCTCCGCACAACCGGCGGAATGCTTACAACCTTTGAGATAGACTCTGGCAAGGTAAAACTCGCAGCCGACAATTTTAAAAAGGCAGGCGTGGATAAACTGGTTACAATGATAGAGGGCGACGCACATAAAGAGGTTACAAAGATAAAGGAGACTATAGATATACTCTTTCTTGATGCGGACAAAGAGGGATACCTGGATTACCTGAACAAGCTCCTTCCGCTGGTACGTCCTGGCGGGCTTATTGTGTCTCACAACTGGGATTCCATGGATCAGGACTATATTGACAGGCTTACAAAAAGCCCTGATCTTGAAACAATTATCCAGAATGTACAGCTTGGGGGTGTTGGTGTGACATTGAAAAAAAGGTAAAGATATTTCACCACAGAGTACATCCGCCTTCGCTGAAGCTATGGCGGGCCAGGCGGAGAACACGGAGTAAAAAACTATAGTTAACGTTAAATATTAACCTACGTTATTTGTGCCACAATAGGTTATTAGGAATTTACCAATGAAGTCAGGAGCACTTTAATGCGGATACTACTGGTTGAAGACGACATAAAGATTGCCTCTTTTATTGTAAAGGGTCTCAAGGAGGAGGGTTTTGTTGTTGACCATGTTGCAGACGGTGAGGCAGGGCTTGATCTTGCCTCATCTGAATCCTATGATGCAGCGATCATAGATATAATGCTTCCGAAACTGGATGGCCTTAGCCTTATTGATCAAATAAGATCAGGCGGAAGCAATTTACCTGTCCTTATCCTCAGCGCAAAACAGTCTGTGGAAGACAGGGTTAAAGGGCTCCAGACAGGAAGCGATGACTACCTGACCAAGCCATTTGCATTTTCAGAACTATTGGCCCGCATCCATGCCCTTATCAGGAGGGGCAGCAATCTGTCAGACACATCACTCCTGGAGATCGCTGACCTTAAAGTCAATCTCCTCACCCATGAAGTAACAAGAAATAATGAAAAGATTGAGCTGCAACCCAGGGAGTATGTCCTTCTTGTTTATCTGCTTCGCAATAAAGATAAGATTGTATCCAAAACAATGATTATGGAGCATGTGTGGGATTATAATTTTGACCCCCAGACCAATGTTGTTGAGGCAAGGATGTGCAGGTTAAGGGATAAGATAGACAGGGCCTTTGATAAAAAGCTGATTCATACTATACGTGGAGTAGGGTATGCAATTAAGGAGTAGATTTGGATTTTTCAATACTCTCTCGTTTAAACTTACCCTGTGGTATGCTACTATATTTTTTGTTTCAATACTTGCCGGTTTCTTTATATTCAGTTTGCTTTTAACATCCAAACTTCATAAAGATCTCGATGAAAACCTTAAGAATGAAGCAAAGGAGATTGCCCTGCTTATTGAGAGAAGAGATATCCATAAAGTACGGCTCGCCATGACCCTTGAGGCAGAGTCTGAAGGGGTTGAAAAGATATTTATCCGCCTGCTTAATATTAATGGCGAGACCATCTTTTCCACTGACAGCACTAACTGGAAAACAGGGCCAGGCAGAAGGGCATTAAATATTATAAAAGATGGGAGTGAATACGTTTTTGAAACCATCTCTGTACCAGGGCGACAGGATAAGGTTCGCATATTATACAAACTCATTGGAGAGGATTATATCCTCCAGATAATGATTTCAATGAGCAGCATCACCCGGTTCCTTGATGTCTTCAGGCAGTTATTTCTTTTTATAATGGGCTTTATGCTCCTCGTCTCCGCTGTTACAGGCTGGTTTATGGCAAGACGTGCGCTTATTGGTGTAGAGGAGGTGACAGAAACAGCCATCCAGGTAACAGACGGCCTATTTGATAAAAGGGTCAAAATAAAAGGGCACGGAGAAGAGCTGGACAGGCTTGCCACCACCTTTAACACGATGCTTGAAAAACTGCACACCCTCATAACTGACATAAAGGAAATCAGCGACAATATTGCCCATGACCTGAGAAGCCCCATCACAAGGATGAGAGGGATTGCTGAAACAACACTTATGACTGCGGGCGAAAACCATGAATATGAGGCCATGGCCGGAAGCATTATTGAGGAGTGCGATAATCTTCTCACAATGATAAATACGATGCTTGAGATCTCAGAGGCAGAGGCTGGCGTATCAAAGCTCCATTTAACCGATGTGGATTTATCAAAGATCCTAAATGAGGCGTGTGAACTTTTTCAGCCCATAGCAGAAGACAGGGGAATAAGAATCATACAGGAGATAGAGCCGGGCACATCAATTAATGCAGACAGGGGAAAGGTACAGAGACTTGTCGCAAACCTCCTGGATAATGCCCTGAAATACACCCCTGAAAATGGAACTGTTACAATTATTTTAAAAAGCGATCAAAATGAGGCAATCCTTTATGTAAAGGATACAGGCATCGGCATTGCTGAAGAGGATATCCCCAAAATCTTTAACAGGTTTTACAGGTGTGACAGAAGCAGGTCTCTTCAGGGCATAGGGCTGGGGCTTAGCCTTGCAAAGGCATTTGTTCAGTTACATCATGGATCAATATCTGTTTCAAGCGAACCGGACAGGGGCAGCACATTTATTGTTAAACTTCCACAAATGTATACCCAGGCTTATCAAGCATACAAATCTCTTTAAAACATTACCAAATAATAATCTTTTGGTCATTTTCCGGTTAACTCCTTTTTGTATAATCCATAGTTAGTAGGGTTCTATGTAGCAATCTGTAGCGATAAGGCATGCCTTGTCGCTACATAATAGACAAGGAAGAGAATACATGCGTATGCCGGGTATACAATATTTTTCAAAGGTTACAAAGCAACATCCAAAGATATCTCTATTCATATTCCTGTGCATAGGTTGTTTTATCGCATTAAAGATCTACTACCATATAACACCCCTGCCTGCAAAAAACTGGATAAAAACAAATCTGGAGAAAATAGCCATAAATGATCCTGCAAAATTTTCATTCGCACTTTTTTCCGGTGGCAGGGCTGGCAGCCATATTTTCAGGGGCATACTGGAGCAGGTTGATCATGACCCTGAGATCGCTTTTGCTGTTAATCTGGGGGATACTGTTTTTAAAGGGAAAAAATCCTATTATAAGTATTTCCTTAAAGAGCTGGAAGCCAAACTTGGAATACCGCTGCTTACTGTCATGGGTAATAATGACCTTTCAGGAGATGGTATAGAGTTATACCGGAAGATATTCGGCCCCTCTTATTACTCCTTTCGGGTGGGCAAAAACTTTTTTATCGTGATTGATAATGCAGGTCAAAACAGGTTCGATAATAAACAGATAGTATGGCTTGCAAATGAGCTTAAGGGGGCCGCCGGTTATGACAGCCGAATCATATTTATGCACAACCCTTTTTATGATCCGGCTGTTGACAATAGGGAGCAATATATATCTGAAGATACCTCATCAAAACTGCTGGCGCTTTTCCTGAAATATAATGTTAGCCATATCTTTGCCTCCCAAAGAAGCGGCATTTATGAGGGGGACCTTGAGGGTGTACCATATACTGTAACCGGGGGAGCAGGGATTTCATGCCCTGATAAACGTAAAAGATATGGCGCCTATCATTTTCTTAAGGTGAATATTGAAAAAGGAGCACTCAATATTGAACGTAAGGAGGATTTTACAGCAGGATTATACAAGACCAGACACCACAGATACACCCCTGCTGTTTTTGTGGATCACATGGCAAGGGTTCACTGGTTTGAAATATCTCTTTTGGTGATAATGATAATGGGAATCATAATATATTTTATTATAAGAAAAAGGATATAAAATGAAAAATATGGTTTTGAAAATTTGCAGAATGAAAATGGTTATTTTTTTCATCTTGCTGGTGGCTTTTATCAGCAAAATAAGCATTGCAGAAGAAAAGAATTCGGCAGGGGTTAAAGGGTATATCTTTACTGCCGAAGATATCAACAGCATGAATGCCTCTAATGTTGCCAAGGTTATTGAAACAATACCCGGTGTCACAGCGCTTGGGGATGATAATGTATCCATCAACGGCTCTACAGAGGTTCTTGTGCTGCTGGATGGGCGTAATATTAAAGACCCAATTTCAGGGCGTATCAAGTGGGATCAGGTTTCACTCAATAATGTAGGCAGGATCGAGGTGATCAAGGGAGGAGGCTCTGGTTATGGTGAAAATGCATCAGGCGGTGTAATACTTATTACCTCTAAGCTTACAGATACATTTAGCGGTAATATCGAGGTTGCTGCCGGAAACATGAATTACAAAGAGTACAGCGGTGATCTCCAGACACAGATTAATGGCATAAAGATAGGCGTAATGGGTGGGTATGAATACGATGATGGTTGGCGTGCAAATGAACATAAAGAGGTTACAAGAGGAGGCCTTAACCTCTCTTTCAGCCCAAAGGATGATATCTCATTCTCACCATCATTAAACTATCTGAAGGATATAAAAGGTCTGGGAGGCCCCTATTTTGCACCCACTCTCTATAATGAGGCAACCTTTGAGAGCTTTTCGGCCAACCTCCTCTCAAGTATAAAAAGGTTAAACAGCAAATCCATTTATACCCATTCAATGGATCAGAGCATTGATGCCCCCCCGGCGCCCATACCCCACATAATAAAGATAACACCTGAGATATTCAGCCAGGAGTTTACCACCGATTTTACTATTTTTGGAAAGGCAGCGCTGAATACCGGAATAGGATATGAACATGCAAAGGTAGGCGTTCAAACAAATATCAATAATGTACAGTTGCCTGATGCAGAACATACAGAAAAAAAGGGGTGGATGTTCACAACATACAAGGTTTCATCTGAAGATAACATCTATTCTCTGTACCTCGGGCTGAGAGGGACATACTACAATAATTTTGATAACAGCCTGAATCCTGAAATTAGTCTGGGTTACAAAAAAGACAATTTTGGCGCTATTCTTGGTTTTAACCTTACTGACCGGCTCCCCAGTTACAAAGACAGGTATCGGTCAGATGCATTTGTAATAGCAAACCCTGGCCTGGAAAAGGAAGAGTTCACAAACTACAAGCTGACACTGCTCTACTCCCCCTTTGAGGTTCTTTCATTCAATGTAACCCCATATTATACAGAGGTTGAAAACCTTATTGCCATGGATTCTATAATGACTGAAAACGGTCTGAGGCGAACCTTTGTCAATGTCGGGAGCGCTACAGAAAAGGGGGTTGACAGCTCTGTATCTTTTAGACCTGATCCAAGATACAATTTTTCAGTATCCTACACCTATAAATCTGCCAAAGATGATGACACAGGTTTATGGCTTCCTATGAGGGCGAAACACAGGTTGCAGGGCAAGATTATAGCCTCACCCATTGAAAGACTTTCCATAAGCACAACAGTAAACTATTCATCCGAAGAGTTCAGCAACAGTGAAAATACTATGGGTGTTGCCAGCAATTATGTAGTTGATGTGAGGGTTGAATATGATATTAAAAAATATAAACTGTTTTTCCAGATCGATAATATGTTTAACAAGGATTATATAATGCCCTTTCTTATACCTGCAAAAACAAAGTTTTATTTTACGGGCATAAAATATTCATTTTAGTATAGTTTTATCGGAGGTTATTTTATGGAAACAGAAAAAAGGTTCAGTTCAAGGCGTTTTGCATCAGTAATGACCTTATGAAGGCCATGTGACTCCGGGAGTAATAATTTTTTATTTGTTTATATTGAGCTCAATATATTTTAGAATAGGATCATTTTAAGATTTATGGGTATGTACCTGTTTCTTCTCCATGAAAGTCGTTCAGAGGAATATATTAGTGTCTGCATTCATAAATCTCACAGACAAGGAAGAAGGCAAATATGAAAATGACAGGAAAAAGAAAAATAGCAATTATTCTGGCAACCATACTAATTATTGCATTTGTATGGCAGATCATCTCACGTATCAGAGAACAGTCAGGTGGTGATCAGCGCCGTCAGGGTGGGCCAAGGGCAGTGCCTGTTGAGGTGGCAGAAATAAAAACAGGGTCGATCGAGCTGAAAAAAGCCTTTAGCGGAACCCTTGAGTCCCCTTCCGAATTTGTGCTTGCCCCCAAGATAAACGGCCGTGTTGAGCTTCTTAAGGTTGATATAGGTGATACGATAAAACGCAACCAGATAGTTGCCGAGCTGGATGATGCAGAATATGAACAGGCCGTTCTTCTAGCGAAGGCGGATCTTGCTGTTGCAGAGGCGACTCTGGCAGAGGCAAAAAGCGGTTCTGAAATAGCTGAAAGGGAGTTAAAAAGAATAAGTGAATTACTCAAGAGCGGCCTGGCTTCAGATTCGGAATATGATTCCGCAAAGGCCGATCAGCTCGCGAAACAGGCAAAGCTCGCAGTATCGGACGCCCAGGTTAAAAGGGCAGAGGCCTCCCTTGAGACGGCTAGAATAAAACAGGGGTACACAAAGATAGCAGCAGGCTGGACAGGTGGGGATGACACCAGGACAGTAGGGGAAAGATTTGTCAATGAAGGTGACATGGTATCCGCAAATTCTCCTCTTCTTTCCATTGTTGAACTCGATCCCATTATGGGTATTATTTATGTGTCTGAAAAGGACTATGTTTATCTTAAACCCGGTCAATCAGCCTTTTTAACCACAGACGCCCACCCTGATGAAATATTTGCAGGTGAGATAAGCCGTATCGCCCCCATCTTCCGCCAGGCGACCAGGCAGGCAAGAATTGAACTCAAAATTGAAAACCATGAGTTAAGGTTGAAACCGGGCATGTTCATTCGAGCCACAATTGTGTTTGAAAATGTGGAAAATGCCCTGATTGTCCCTGAGCAGTCCCTGACAAAAAGAAATGATATAGATGGGATATTTATCGTCAATGATGATAATAAAACCGTCAGGTGGTGCCCTGTAAAAGTAGGGATCCGTGATGGTGAAAAGGTGCAAATCGGTTGTGAAGGGTTAACGAAAGGTCTTGTAGTCACCCTGGGGCAGCAGCTTGTGGATGACGGGTCAGAAATTCACATCTCAGGAGAAGGCAATAAAACAGGAGCAATAGATAAAATGGAGACACAAAAATGACACTCGCGGAATTCAGTGTAAAACGCCCCATAGTGATCACTATGGTTACGCTCATTGTAGTAATACTGGGAGCAGTGTCATTAAGCCGGCTCCGGCTCGATATGCTTCCGAGTGTTGAATTGCCTACCCTGAGTGTACGCACTTCATATGCAGGGGCAAGCCCCGAGGTAATGGAAAGACTTGTGACCCAGCCGCTGGAGGAGATAATAGCCACTGTACCCGGTGTTGATGAGATGACCTCGGATTCCTCAGAGGGTAACAGCCGTATAAGGGTAACCTTTGTATGGGGTACCGACATTAATACTGTTGCAATTGATATTCAGAGTAAAATCGAAGATGGAATGAATGACCTGCCTGAAGATGTTGTAAGACCAAGGGTCGATAAGTTTGATATATCAAGTCTTCCTGTGGTGATACTGGGGATATCCAGTAAACTCGACCCCATTGAACTGACAGAGCTGGTTGAAGACCAGATCAGGTACAGGTTCGCGCGTATTCCGGGTGTTGCCCAGGTTGATATCTGGGGCGGTTATAACAGAGAGATAAGGGTTGAGCTAAACCCCCAGAGCCTGAAGGCCCTTAATATCCCGCTCGACCGGATTCTACAGGCGATACGTGACGCCAACCTTGACAGACCCGCAGGAAAGATAGAGGAGGGAAAGTATGATATTGCACTGAGGGCGCCAGCCGAATTTACGAACCTGGATCAGTTGAAAAATACAGTGCTCATTACTCATGATGGGGCAGCGGTAACCCTTGGACAGATCGCAGAAATAAAAGATACATACGAAAAGGTTGAAAGGATTGTAAGGGTCAACAGAGAACGCGGAATGAGGCTTGGAATCCGGAAGGAGGCCGATGAAAACACTGTAGAAGTGGCAAAACGTGTTCTGGCAGAGATAGAAAAGGTAAACAGGGATTTTCCGCAGGCGCATATTATCCCTGTAATAAATCAGGGCAACTTTATTGAAAGATCAATACAGAACGTGGCAAATTCTGTACTCTACGGTGGTGCTCTTGCAATTGTGGTGCTTCTGTTTTTTTTGAGGAACATAAGGAGTACTGTTGTCATATCACTTGCCATCCCCATTTCAATAATTGCCACCTTCACACTTCTTTACTTTGGTAACTTTACACTGAACCTCATGACCCTGGGAGGGCTTGCGCTGGGTGTAGGCATGATGGTGGACGGCTCCATTGTTGTTCTTGAAAACACCTTCCGCCACAGGGATGAAAATAATGAAACCCCTTTTTATGCTGCTATCAAGGGCACAAAGGAGGTTGGCGGCGCAATTATAGCCAGCACAATAACCACACTGGTGATATTTTTACCCCTTATTTTTGTGAGGGGTATTTCAGGCATACTTTTTAAAGAACTGGCCTATGTTATTATATTTTCCCTGATCTGTTCTCTTTTTGTGTCATTGAGTCTAGTTCCTATGCTCGCCTCCAGGCTTCTTGAAGCTGCTGAGCATAAAACCAAAAAAAAGAGCGGGTGGATCAGTCGCCTCACAAATATTTCCTCAGAATTTTTAGATGCCTTAAACAATTCCTACCAGGGTTTTCTCGAGCTCGCCCTGGCGCATAAAGGCAGAACCATATTTATCTCAGTTCTGTTGCTTGCCCTCAGTTTTCTCCTTTATCCCCTTATCGGAACCGAGCTGCTCCCTCCCAGTGATGAAGGTGAAGTGCGTGTAAACGGAGAAATGGAGGTCAGCCTCAGGCTTGAACTTGCTGATGAACAGACAAAAAAGATGGAGGAGATTGTTTACCCGGCTGTTCCTGAACTCATCTCATCGGTTGTGAGTGTGGGGTCCTCATGGCGCGGGGGAGGAGGTTCGAGGGGAGAGATAAATCTCTCTCTAACACCGCTTAAAGATCGCAGCAGGTCAAATGTTGAGATAGCAAATGATCTGAGGTCACGGCTCGAGAATAGAATCCCCGGAATGGATATCAGGGTTCAGGCGCCCCAGGGCCAGTTTATTCTGAGCAGGCTTATTGGAAGCGGAGAGGAAGGCATTACAATAGAAATACGTGGTTATGAGCTTGAGATCCTTGACCTCTTGACAGAGAGGGTACTGAACGCTATCAGGGATGTCCCCGGTGTTACAGACACAGATATGAGTAGAAAGGCCGGTGTCCCTCAGCGTGAGATACATGTGGACAGAAACAAGGCTGCTGACCTGGGCTTAAGCGTCAGGGATGTTACAAGGGTGCTTGAAACAGCCGTTGCAGGCACAAGGGCCGGTGAATACCGCACAGGGGGTAATTCCTACAGGATTCTTGTTCAGCTCAAGGATGCCGAAAAGATGTCCATTGATGATATCCTTAACCTGACACTGTCAAC
This sequence comes from Desulfatiglans sp., assembly GCA_012513605.1. Lineage (NCBI taxonomy): Bacteria > Pseudomonadati > Thermodesulfobacteriota > Desulfobacteria > Desulfatiglandales > Desulfatiglandaceae > Desulfatiglans > Desulfatiglans sp. The sequence goes on from JAAZBV010000102.1 coordinate 10,828, forward strand.
CGGTTCAGGAGAGCTTGTTTCACTCAGGAACCTGGTAAGGGATGAGTCAGGCAGGGGGCCGGTCTTTATAGAAAGAAAAGATCAGCAGCGCATAGCTTATGTAACGGCCAATATTGCGGACAGGGACATAGGTTCTGTTGCAGCGGATGTACAGGAACGGCTTTACGAGATCGCTAAACCCGTTGGTTACGATTTAAGGGTAGCGGGTAATTTTGAAGAGCAGAAAGAGGCATTTCATGAACTTATTATCTCCCTGATGCTTGCCCTTGTACTTGTATACATGGTCCTTGCGTGCCAGTATGAATCACTTAAAAATCCCCTGGTGGTTATGTTTTCCGTACCTGTGGGGGCAGTTGGGGTGCTTGTGACCCTGTTCATTACGAATACTACACTGAACATTCAATCCTACATAGGATGTATTATGCTGGGTGGAATCGCTGTTAACAATGCAATTCTCCTTGTAGACCAGGCCGGCCTGCTCGAAAGAGAGGGCAAGTCGGTTCATGAGGCCGTTATGGAGGCAGGCAGAAGAAGGCTCAGGCCTATCCTGATGACAACCCTTACTACAATCTTCGGTCTTCTCCCCCTGGCCTTCGGGATCGGTGAAGGAGCAGATGCCCAGGCGCCGCTTGCCAGGGCGGTTGTAGGGGGGCTTACAGCATCTACATTGATATCGCTGGTATTGATCCCGGTTATTTATTCAATATTTCATCGGAAAGGTAATTAGCTATGATCCCGCAATACAGGTTAAAACAGGGCATGCTGGTGTGTCTGGTTGCATGCATATTTATTCTATCCCTTGTTTCATTATACTCTTCAGGTGAAGAGGCGACTGAAAGCCAGGCGATATCCATAAAGGAGGCCACCCTGCGTGCGCTTGAAAATAACCGCGCATTTCTGATCGAGCGTATTAACCCGGAGATACAGAAGACTTATGAAATGGAACAAAAGGCTGTATTTGACCCGGTTGTCAACCTTGAAAGCAATCAGTCAAAAAGTACCCTTGCCAGCGGGATCGTCGATCTTACCAATATTGAAAGGAAAAATAACAGTATAGATGTATCCAAGAAATTTTCAACCGGGACTGAAGTGTCTCTTGGAATTGAAATGCAGCGTATTGATTCGGAAAGGTCAGGGGTTCAGACCAGTGCGGCAGGAGTAATTTCCATTAACCAGCCTCTTTTGGAGGGTTTTGGAAGAGGCGCAAATCTTGCGAACCTCAGAAAGGCCCAACTGGCGCTTCTTGCATCTGAATATGAATTGAGGGGGTTTGCAGAAGCACTTGTTGCTGATGTTGAGAAAACCTGCTGGGACTATGTTCTGGCCCGGAAAAGGATTTCTATCTTCCAGGAATCCCTTAAACTTGCGCAAGACCAGCTTGAGGAAACCGATAAAAGAATCAAGATTGGCACCCTCGCAAAGGTAGAGCTTTATGCGGCAGAAGCAGAGGTGGCCCTGCGCAAGGAGGCGCTTATAAACGCCAGGAGCGACCTTGCATTAACAGGGCTCAGGCTTAGGCGCCTTTTAAACAACCCGGACGGTAATCCTCTCGAGACCTGGGTAAACATATCTGACACGCCGGTGGCTGTGGATACAGAGATAAATGCGCTGTCTGAATACATACAGCAGGCACTCAAAATGAGACCAGAAATCAACCAGGCGAAGCTTGATCTGAAACAGGGCGAAATAGAGGTGATTCAGACAAAAAACGGCCTTTTACCAGTACTGGATTTTTTTATTACAGCAGGCAAAACCGGTTACTCGGATTCCTTTGGAGATGCTTTCGGAAAAATAGATGATGGCAACTATGACATATCCGCAGGGATTTCCTTCCAATTTCCTATCAGGAACAGGGCAGACAAAGCAAGGTACAACCGGTCTATTATTTCTAAAAAACAGTCGGAAGAGGCCCTTAAAAACCTGGAACAGCTTATTGAAGTGGATGTGCGTTCCGCTCTTATAGAAATCAACCGCGCAAGGGAGCAGGTCTCTGCCACTGCCGCCACCACGCGGCTCCAGGAGGAATCAGTAAAGGCAGAGACAGAAAAATTCAGGGTTGGTAAATCAACCGCACTTCTGGTGGCAAGGGCCCAGCGGGATTTTGTGGCAAGCCAGATCACGGAGATAGAGGCCCTGATAACTTATCTTAAGGCCACGATCAATCTTTACCAGGAGGAGGGCACGCTCCTCGTGAGAAGGGGCATTGAAGCGCCCGGGAATGAACCGGTATCTTTAAATGATGCTTACTAATGTCCATCCAGAAAGAGACAAATTCTGGATGGAGCTTTCAGCATTTAGCGATCAGCTGTCAGCTAACTCTTTGGTTTGATAGTCTTTTGCTGATCCGCCGTCGCACAAGGCTATGGCGGGACAGGAAGCTGAACACTAATGGCTGACCGCTTGAATCCAAAAACGACAGTTTTTGGATGGACACTAACTAAGCGTATTATGGAATAAGCTTTAAAAGGGTTTTCTGTTCTTCCTGAGTAATTTTTTTTAATCCCTGTGCAGCACAGTCCAGGTACCGTAAACCGCATACCTTTATCTATATTTATTGACATAAGCTCTTTTTCTTTGCTAATGATGTTCGCTGTCATCGTCCGTGAGAACAACATTTCAGGATTCTCCCGGGCGATTATTTTTTAAATTAATGTTTCATGTTATTAGGGGTAAAAAATGGGTTTAATAAGCGGGTCATCCAGTCTTACACGATACATACTTGAAGACCCTTTACCGGAAAACTACCTTGAGACCTTTCCTGCGCTGATTGACAGGTATTCATTCAAGGGTTTTGATGAATCATCTGATGCGGAAAAGGCGATCGGCTGGGTAAATATCCTTGATATGTTTGACCATAATTTCAACAGGATGCAGTATCTTAAAGAGCCCTATCTTGCTTTAACCTGGCGCATAGACACAAGAAATGTCCCGGCAAAGGCATTAAAACAATTCTCCCTTGAGGCGGAAAAAAAGGTTCTGGACATGGAGGGTCTTGAGTTTCTGCCAAAGGGTAAAAGAAACGAGATAAAGGAGATGACAAAGGCCGCCCTTATCAAACGGGCAATACCGGTTTCAAAGACCTATGACATGATCTGGAACCTGGAAAAGGGTTATGTGCTCTTTGGCGCTGCAAGCCACAAGGTGTGCGATGAGTTCGCATCATTTTTTCATAAGTGTTTTAACATAAAGATCGGTAGCCTCTACCCCTGGCTGATTGCGGCAAGGGGGCTTGATAAGAAGGGAAAACAACCCGAACTGCTTGAAGGGCTCACCTATTCCATAACAGGAGTTAAAGAATAAGATGCTGCTTATAGAAAGAGTAAAAGAGACCGAGTTTTTAGCAAGGGAGTTCCTGTTGTGGCTCTGGTATAACAGTGAGGTAAATGGAGGCACATATAAGCTTGAGGATGGGGATGTAGAGCTCTGGGTGGATAAAAAGATAGTGCTCAGGCATGATGACGATGAGGGTACAGAAAAGATAGTCTTTACCGGTGACAACCTCAACCTCAAGGAGGCCCGCTTTGCCCTTATGGAAAAAAAGCAGGTGACAGAGAGCCAGTTAAGACTCAAGGTTGAGGAGAATGAATACTCATTCACCATTGATTCTGAGTGGATGAACATTAAGACCCTCAAGACTCCAAAGGTAAAACAGGATATAAAGGAAGACCCTGAAGGGATCTTCTATGAAAAGATGTTTCTTATTGAGCAGGCCATATCTGCAATTGATACAATATATGGGGAGTTTATAGAACTCAGGCTTTCACCTGCATGGAATGATTCTGTAAAACCAGCACTCTTAAACTGGATTTCACAGGTGAAGGAATAGGGTAATTATACTGGAAGATCAGTGTTGACTATTTCCATCTTAAATATCGCCTCTTGAGTAAACCAAGCATATCCTTTTGTATGTAATAATACGCTCATGCTATTAGTGTCTGCATGATTCTATTACAGACTTCTTCAACCATTCGAAATCATCAACCAGTTTAGGATTATGTTTTTATTGTAATATAAAGCAAAATGAGGTAGATTTTTATCAATATTGAATGTTGTACATTATCATATGAAGTAAAAATGACCAAAGAGGAACACATAAAATACTGGCGTGAAAGCGCTCAACACGATCTTGAATCTGCTGAGGCGATATTCAATTCAGGCAGATATGACTGGTGCTTGTATATTGGTCATTTAGCACTGGAAAAAATTTTAAAAGCAATATTTGTCGATAAGAATGACAGCAATATTCCCCCAAAGATTCACAATCTTGTAAGGTTGGCAGAATTATCAAGAATAGAATTGAATGATGAACAAAAATTTTTCCTCGATAAGGTTAATGATTTCAACATACAGACACGCTATCCTGATTACAAGCATGAATTTTATAAGATATGTGATGCGGAATATGCTGAAAAAAACATGTCAAAAATAAAGGAGTTTTATAAATGGTTAAACTCCCTGTTAAAGTAAAAAAAACGATAGATGATTATCTCCAGGCATTAAACCGGGGCAATATTCCAATTAAGGAAGCAATACTTTTTGGCAGTTATGCAAAAGGAAGTAATAAGGAGTGGAGTGATATTGATATTGCATTGGTTTCAGAAATATTTGTGGGAAACCGTATGGAGGACAAGGATAAAATAAGGAAGATCACGCTATCTGTAAGCAGTGAAATTGAAGTGCTTCCCTTTTCACCTGAAGATTTTGGCCTACAAAATCCCCTGGCAAAAGAAATTTTAGAAACAGGAATAAGGCTCATCTAAGTTATCCCTAATTTTATAATTAATTTTCGAAATAGAGCCAGCTCAGGCTCAAGGTTGAGGAGAATGAATACTCATTTACCCTTGATTCAGAGTGGATGAACCTTAAAACCTTAAAAACCCCCAAGGTAAAACAGGATATAAAAGATGACCCTGAAGGTATCTTCTATGAAAAAATGTTCCTCATTGAGCAGGCCATATCTGCCATTGATACAATATATGGGGAGTTTATAGACCTCAGGCTTTCACCTGCTTGGAATGAGTCTGTTAAACCTGCTTTACTTAACTGGATTTCACAGGTGAGGGAATAAATTGTAAAACGTGTAGGCCTGTTTTTCTTCGTGATTTTTCTATGTCATTGTCCCCAATGGGATACTGTTGTAAAGTAGAAATAAATAGCATCCCCGCATCGTTATGTCATATACTTATTAGTTACTCATTCAATGAACTTAAAAAGTAACTCATAAATATTTTCGATTTTGCAATTTTGTCTGTTGAATCATCTTCTATGTCGTCCTTATACAATTTAACTTTTTCCCACGAATTCAAAGCTGCAGTTTCTATAAGATCATTCAAAATAGGATTATTTTCGATTGTTTCAACGTTTTTCAAGGTATAATTTTCGCCAAGCAAATTTATTAGATATTGAAGTGCAATATGAAATCTTATATTTGATAAATCCTGCCATGGTATATTTAGTTTCTTCAAACGGACAAATTTGTCAATTTCTTTCATTAATTTTGCACAATACAGCATTGTTGAATATTTAATGTTCTTATTAAAAATACGTGAATAATCTTTTTGTTGTTTAATTAATGTAGTTGGTCTACCACGTGAATTATTTGGTTCTTTTAAAAGCATGGCTAAAATTGATTGAGCTAGATAAGCAATATTTATAATTTTTTCAGATGGTTTATTTAAGTTCTTATAGTAGTTTTTCCTTCTTTCATAAAACCACCCGTTCTGGAAAAAGTACAATTCTATGTCTCTTTGAATTTCATCTGTTGCTTTAAAGGAGGAGTCACGAATCATAGTTTGAAAATTTGTAGCCTTTATAATTTTATCCATTCTTAAAGGATCATTTGTAACAATGATCTTAATTAGTAAAGAGCGTTTTTCATTTTCTTTTACATTAAGTGAACTGATAAATTTAAAAATAGTATGCGTTGTTTGAAGTCCATTCACAATTTGTACATCATCCATTGAAATTGTTTTCCCGACTATTGAAGCTTTTGAACATATAATTGTTATTCCATTATTAAGGTTCCAAAAATCTAAACTCTTTTCTTCGTTTAATGTACCACTAATATCCCTGTTAACTTCAACATTTCCTTCATAGTCTCGAACATTAAATTCGAAGATGTATTTTCTTAGGTTTTTGTTTTCATCAGTCACAAAATTAAAGTAATCGACAAGATTTGAAAGTATTACATAATTATTGTCCCTTGAAATATAGTTCTCCTCAAAATTGAGTTGAAGAGTATATTTCTTTTCGACTCTGGATATGTTTAGTAGTTCGCGAGCCCCGACATATTTAACTGAAACAGTGGCATCGCTAAAAAATGATTTTATGTTTTTAATTAATGTATCACCTTTACTTTTTACATTCGGATGTATTTCCTTCGTTGACCCTTTTGTAACATAAAAATAATTTATTTCTAATTGTGGATGTTTGGAAGACAGCTCAATGAATGAATTCCGGAAAATAAAAATATTATTTAAAAGTCTTGAATTATACTGTTGTTTTAGATCTTTCTCAGTTTTCGATAAATCAAATAAATCCATAAGATTTGTAATTGTTTTTGATATTTGATTCTCAGAGAAAGTATTTGAAGTTTTTGATTGTATTAAATTTAATGATATTGATGGATTCTTTTTAATATTAGATAAATCAAAATCGTCTGAAAGTAATTCATTATTAATAAATGTAAAGATTGAATCTATTGCTCCATCACCACCGCCATCAACAATCCCATCATGTAAAGAATCATAAGATAAATCATATTCCTTTGTCATTTGCTCAGCGGAGAAAAGACCAAAAAATTCTGATTCAGGAATTGATATAGCTGTTTGAGTTTGCAATTGATTTAATAAGCTATTTAATAGTATCAGATCATTTGACATTTTTACTCCATTATAAATAAGTTTTAATATGAGCGTTGTAAAAAATGGATACTATAAAGTGCATATTGAACATAAAAAAACAAAAAAATATATAAAAATTAAATATTATCTGATTTGAGACAATATTATGGTTAAGTCGTAAAATATCTATTTGTTTCAAGTGTGTAAAGAAATACACGGTGAGATAGTAAAAACCTAGGAGTCAGACACTGTCATTGCCACAAACAACACATGAAAAACGGGCTATAGGAAACCCAGGATTTAGCTTTTTAGTTTATAAATCTGGATAATAGTAGACTGACCTGTGGGCAAGGCTTGAAGACGGGCACTCTTTTGAGATAATCAGGATTAGGTTTATCTTTATAATGTCACAAGTTTTGTCACAAGTTTGTCGCAAGTTTCCCTTATCGATGTCACAGCTTGTCATAGCTTGATTTATTTTAACGAGTTGGATCATTTTGCCCTGTCCGATGGGTAAACTGAGATAAATTTTGACACATGTTATTTATTTGGCTAATATCCATAACACTTCGTTTTCTTAAAAATCCCACCTTACGAAAAACAACCCCGGAAATGTAAACCGCTAAACAAATACAATTAACAGGTATCTTTTCATGAAGGAGGGCAATATGGGTGAAGGGAAGGTAAAGGCTAACAATATTGAAATATGGTACGAAGAATTTGGTGAATCAACAAACCCGGCTGTACTGTTGATAATGGGAGCAGGCTGCCAGGGTATTATGTGGAATATGGAGCTGATTAATGGAATAATAAATGCCAGTTATCATGTAATACGTTTTGATAACCGTGATACAGGGCTTTCAACATGGATAGATGATTTTAATGCGACTCCATACTCATATGAAGATATGGCCGCTGATACCATAGGCCTTATGGATGCACTGAACATAGAAAAAGCCCATATCATTGGCTGGTCAATGGGTGGAATGATCGCCCAATTAATGGCTATCCATTATCCCGATCGCGTCCTCTCTTTAACCTCATGGATGTCAACCTACTGGTCTAATGACCCGGATGTCCCGGCTATGAGTGATGAATTGATTTCTCGGTTGGCAAAAATTATGGAAACAGGGCCACCTGAGACCTTAGATGCCTTCATAGAAGGGAATGTCAAAATCTTCCGATTGATGTCCGGAAGCCGTTTTCTATTTGATGAAGGATGGATAAGATCAATTATGGAAAAATCATATATCCGTGGCTGGAGTGCCAAGATAGCCCAGAACCAGGCAGCGGCTGGCATGGCCTCTCCATCGCGACTGGAGGCATTGAGAAATCTAACCATCCCCACACTTGTGATACACGGCACTGAAGACCCTGTAATCAATTATGCCCATGGGGTTGTGTGCGCCAAGGTGATACCCGGAGCAAAACTCTTAACACTAAAAGGTGTTGGTCATGAAATACCCGTTGAGACAATACCTGAGACGGTTGAGGCTATTCTGAAGAATTTCGGTGAAAATTAGCTGCAGACTATTACCTATGGAGAGGGGCGAGAGGGGTCAGATCTCCGATTAGCTCTTGTTTGTGTGGAACGTCTATGCTTCACTGGAAAACTACAAAAGAAATGGATGACTGTGTTAAAGAATAGCCTGAAGCTGTTTAGTCTGTCGCCGTCGCTAAAGCTATTGTGGTCAGGAAGCTTCCACCGATGTTTACAGCTTCCATCTTCGCCAAAGGCTATGACGTGAAAACATGGCGGGATAAAATGCCGACCAGATAAGGCTATTAGTTTTTTGTCTTTATGGTGCGGTGATTTTCAATTTGACATAGAACGCCTGACTCCATATACTCCTTCATTGAAAAAGGGAATTTATTAATAACGACCACTAACTTAGCTAAAGAGCATGCCTATGCGCATTCTTCTGATAATATTATTATACCTTTCCATTTTAACTTCATACATATTTGCCGACCAGGAGCAGGTCAATATTGGCATCTCTCTTTCTCTTACAGGTAAATATTCATCCTTCGGCCACATGCAAAAAAACAGTTATGATCTCTGGCGGCATATTGTCAATTCCAAAGGCGGTCTCTTAGGCAGAAAGGTCAACCTGATTATCATGGACGATCAGAGCTCCACGGAGGATGCAAAGATCAATTATACCAACCTCATTGAGAAGGATCATGTCGACCTGGTGATAGGCCCCTATTCCAGCGTCATTTGCGAAGCCATCATGCCTATCGTAGAAAAGCATAAGTATCCGACGCTGCTGCCCGCTGCATCGGCAGATCAGATATGGGAACAGGGCTTTCAATATGGCTTTGGCCTTACCCCGCCGGCCAGCAAATATACAGTTGGTTTTCTTGAATTGCTTGTTCATTATAAATTCAAACGTATAGCCATTCTCAATGCTGACGACTCCTTTTCCATCACACTGGCGAAAAACACTCAAAAATGGGCCAAACGGCTTGCCCTGGAAATCGTCTATCTGAATGAGTTTAAAAAGGGGACAAAAGATCTCCTGGAATTTTCCAGGGGTATTCAAAAATCTGATCCTGATGCTGTTATCGTATGCGGCCATCTTGATGAATCAGTTGATATGCGAAAAGCCCTTAAGCAGATCAACTGGTACCCAAAGGCCTACTATGCATCAGTGGGCCCTGCTCTTACCGAGTTTCATGACATCTTAGGAGCAGATGCAGAACTGACATTTTCATCCTCTTACTGGGAGGCTGACGTCTCTGATAAATATGTGTTCAGTAAAGAATTCGCTCAACTATTCACTGAAAGATACAAGGAGCAACCCTCTTACCATGCGGCTAATGCCTATGCAGCATGCATGATTATTGAACAGGCTGTGGAAAGAACTAAGAGTCTTGACCGCGAAGCTTTGAGACAGGTTTTTCAGACAATGAACACCCTCACTTTAATTGGATACTATGGTGTAGACAAGGCCGGTAAACAGATCCGGCAGTTTCCAATGATCATCCAATGGCAAAATGGTAAAAAGCAGGTAGTCTGGCCAATGGAAATTCAAACAGTAGCGCCTGTTTTCAGCAGGTGAGATTAAAATGATTTTTTTATTTACAAAAAGCCTGACATTAAGGATCACCCTTGCCATTTTATTGCCGATCCTTATTCTGGGCGGCATTATCTACTTCTCTGTCTCCACCACCCTGTCTGACTTTGCCCAGAATCAGATCCAGACTGACATGATTTCCGAATCAAGAAGGATATATAATATATGCAACACCAATTTCGATAATCTGCTCCTGTCTCGTATGGCTGATGACCCTGGCGCTGTAATCATCAAAAAGGCAAGGACACTGGAACAGATCGAAGACTACTTTTCCCAGGAAGGCCATATGGGCTTTGTGCTGGACCGAAACAACAATGAAATTATTTTTCAGACAGAGGTGCCGGGTGACGCGCATACACTGAGCATACTGGCAAAACCGGCTGTGATTCCGATTTCCAAAACCATTGACCATAAAGAGTATTTTGTCTTTGCCACTGATTTTTCACCATGGAAATGGCAGTTCGTTATCATTAGAGACGCGCAGGTCTATTCAAAACTGATTAATAAAATCAAACTGCTGCAACTGTTAACTATCGGCTCTTTTGTAATGATTGCAGTGCTCCTGATATTCTTTGTGACCCGATCCATTCACGGGCCAAGCAGGGCCATTATCTCCAGTATTGAGCGGCAGAAAAGGCCTGAATACAAAGGTGTAGATGTTTTTGAATATTTAAGCAACACCATCGCAGGCATGATGGACACCATTCGTCTGACAGAAGAAAAGTACAGCCTCGTAGTAGAGAACACAAGCCTCATCGTCTGGGAACTGGATGCAAGTTACCGCTTCACCTTTGTCAGCAAAAACATCCTTAAAGTCTTGGGGTATACATACACTGAGATTCTCGGAGAGAAGCATTCCAGGCTCACTCATGAAGATGACACAACCGCTTTAGAGCAGATTTTCGCTGATATAGCACGCACATTAAAGCCAGTTGATGCCTTTGTCCATAAGGCGCATGACAAAGAGGGAAATACTGTCATTTTTGAAACCACTGCGCTTCCATGCCTCGACGAAGCCGGAAATTTCTGTGGTTATAGGGGAATCAGTCAAAATATTACAGATAAGGTTGTGGCCCAGCGCGAGAAACAGCAGGCACAGGAAATCGCCGCAGAGCAGGCCAAACAGGCGCTGGTAGGAGAAGTGGCCGGGAAAATGGCCCATGATTTCAACAATATCCTTGGTGTCATCATGGGCACTTCGGAACTGGCCCTGGACCAATGCAAAGAGGCCGAAACGAAAGATGCCCTGCAGATCATCTTTGATCAGACCATTCGTGGTAAGAACCTTACGAAAAATCTGGTGGCATTTGCCAAGGATCAGGAACCCAGACATGAATATTTTAATGTAAACAGTGTTATTGAATTAGTCTTGAATTTAATGAAAAAAGATTTGGCAGGCATCTCTGTCAATACTGACCTTATAGACAATGCCCCCCTCCTGCTGGCTGACCCGGGGATGATTGAACATTCCCTTGTAAATTTAATTCAAAACAGCATCCATGCATTAGGGCTGAAGAGTAATCCGCAAATATCCATTAAGACCAGGTTTTCTGAGGATGAGTTTTTTATTGAGGTCTATGACAACGGATGCGGCATCCCTGAAAATCATCTCGGTGATATCTTCACCCCCTCTTTCACCCTGAAGGGAAGCAAGGACATTACCGGTTCTTACAAATCGGGCATCAAGGGAACCGGCTATGGCATGTCAAACATTAAAAAATATATACAACAGCATAAGGGCAGCATTTCCATTGATTCCAAATTCGGAGAATATACGCGAGTGGTTTTGACCCTGCCATTGATAAAACAGGAGCTGACTGCGCCGGAAATGGAAAAGATAAGGGATATTGTTTTCTTTTCCGGAAAGCGTATTCTGATTGTGGAAGATGAAATATCCATCTCCAGGGTTCAACACCATATGCTTTCTCAGCCACCCTGTTTGCATGAAGTGCAAATTGCAGTAAATGGCAGACATGCAATAGAACTCTTTAAAGAAAACAGCTTTGATCTTATAAGTCTTGACTTTATCTTACCCGGCGATCTGAATGGTATGGATGTCTATCTCCATATCCGTAAAAAAAATACTACAATCCCCATCCTGTTCTTATCAGGGAACCTTGAATTCCTTGAATCTATAAAGAACCTGAAAGAGAATGACCCGTATATTGATCATCTATCCAAACCCTGCCAGAACACCGAGTATATTGTCACCGTTAACAAATTGCTCGTGAGCATTACGAAGGGTGTCAGGCCAGCACAGCTAACAAAAAATATTAATAATTTTAGACAGGGTATGTAAAGCCCGTATTCTTAAACTGGATTTCTCAGGTGAAGGAATAAAAGGCAGAAAAACCAACTCTGTTTGATAACCGCGAAAATCACGAAATACACGAAATGTTATTATAAACCAGCTTCATTGAAAAATATTTTTCATAGTGGGAAAGGGGTCACCGATTAGCTCTTGTTTGTTTGGATGGAATATTTAGGCTTATTTGCTTTATAGAAATAAGTTGGGAAAGGAATTGTGGGAGATAATCACCTATAAGAGGCGGGGTAAAGTTAAGGGTATTTTGAGAAGATAAAAATGGATTCCCTCCTTCGAGGGAATGACGTTTGAGTCCAATTCCTTTATCGGAGCCAGGAAATGACAGTGGTGTAGTAAATTTCACAACTTCGCGCTGCATATTCAAGGTTTCCGATGTGACAAGATGGTGGGATAAAATGCCAGCCAGGAAAGGCTGGCAGGTTTTTCTGTCCTTCCTTACAGCTTTAAGTTTCTCAAGAGTGTCGTTGACAAAGCCATATTGTGATGCCATAATGCAACCACATTATGACTGCACCAATCATGGGGAGGATGAGGCTATGAAGACAATAACTATAAGGGGCATTGAAGAAAAGTTATCCGAAAAATGTAAAAAAATTGCAGAGCAAGATGGAAAAAGTCTAAATCAATTCGTACTTGATACGCTCAAGGATCGGGTGGGGTTTAAAAAAACAAAAAAGCATAACGTTGTTTACAATGACATGGATCACCTTTTTGGCATATGGTCAGAGGATGATTACAAAACGATTCAGGATAAAATAGATTCGGAACGTAAAATTGATAAAGAACTATGGTAATGAATAACATACTTATAGATACCAATATCTATACATCCGCCCTGAAGGGAGATCATGAAACAATCATTGTTCTCCAGCGAACAAGGGAAATTGGCATATGCTCAATTACCATAGGTGAACTGCTTTCAGGGTTTAAGGCAGGTAATAGAGAAAAAAAGAATAGAGAGGAATTGTCAGAATTTCTTGATATGCCACGGGTTAACGTTTATGGAGTGGATGAAAACACCGCTGAATTTTATTCTGCGGTTATAAATAACCTGAGAAACAAAGGCAAACCCATACCAACTAATGATATATGGATAGCCGCAGTAGCCTTCCAGTACGGGTTCCCATTATTCACAAAAGATAAACATTTTGAATATGTGCCGGGGCTGGTACTTGTCTCCTGAAAATATGCTGAGGTCTTGCTGTTCTGATATTCGCAGGGGACTGGCCCGTGGGCAATGCTTGAAGTGGTGTACTCTATAATAAACAGCCCTATATAATCTCCGATTCTCATTATTATTTTTAATTCGACTTTACAATTTCTCGTACTAAAATGAATGTATAATTGATAAAATTTCATATCATGAGGTCACTTTTCATGAACAATGGTAAAACCAGTATCTGGCCGGAGATAGAATTAATCCGAAGCAAGGCGCCTCTTATCCATAACATCACCAATTATGTGGTCATGAGCATCACTGCTGATGCATTGATTGCTATTGGCGCATCTCCTGTTATGGCCCATGCAGTTGAGGAGGCAGAAGAAATGACAGGCATTGCCCAGGCGCTGGTCATTAACATCGGTACACTCAGCGATGCATGGATCAAATCCATGATAAAGTCCGGCATTGAAGCAAACAAAAGGAATATCCCTGTAGTTTTTGATCCGGTTGGAAGCGGGGCCACGGGTTACAGGACCGATACAGCCAGACAATTGATAAAAGAGATTCACCCATCGGTTATACGCGGTAATGCATCTGAGATAAGATCTTTGATCCGATCGAACAGCGGCACAAAAGGCGTGGACAGTATTCATACGCCGGAGGATGTTATAAATGATGCACGCGAGCTTTCATCATCTTTTAACTGTGTTGTTTCTGTAAGTGGTTCGGTGGATCTGATTGTCGAGAGAAATACTGTGGTCAGGATAGCAAATGGGCACCCGCTCATGTCTATGGTTACGGGCATGGGTTGTACAGCAAGCGCCATTACAGGGGCATTCATGGCGGTTAATTCATCCCCATTTAAGGCGGCCATTAATACAATGGGGCTCATGGGGATAGCAGGGGAAATAGCGGCAGAACGTTCATCAGGGCCGGGCAGTTTTAAAATTAATTTTCTGGATGCCCTTTATAATGTTCAGGAATCGGATATTGTGAATCGTTTAAAGATACAGGGTATTTGAACAGGCCCCCTATGCAAAACAAATAATAACTATTCAGCAAAAACCAGTGAAAAATCAATGGCAAGTAACCTGGAATATAAGATTATATATAATGCTGGCCACCGGCATAAGCATGACAGAGACAAGGCCCGCCAAAATATCGGCGGGAGTCTCTACGATGGTAATATGATGCAGTGAGTCAAATCGGATGTTCCCATGTGGAATGACTGGTATTTATGGGGTGCATAGTTGCTGCTATTAATCCTCCATAAAACCGCAGATGATATCAGCAAACCCTGAGCATGAAACTTCATGTGCCCCATCCATCAACCTTGCAAGGTCATATGTAACCTTTTTTGAGGCAATCGCCCTTTCAATGCCTTTTTCTATCCTTCTTGCTGCATCTGCCCACCCGATATAATCAAGCAGCATTGCCCCGCTAAGGATTAGGGATGAGGGGTTGACCTTGTCAAGCCCAGCATATTTGGGCGCTGTGCCATGTGTCGCCTCAAAGATCGCGTAGCCATTCTGATAATTAATGTTAGCGCCGGGCGCCATCCCTATTCCGCCAACCTGGGCTGCCAGGGCATCGGAGATATAATCCCCATTCAGGTTCATGGTTGCTATGACATCAAATTCATCCGGCCTTGTGAGCGCCTGCTGGAAAAAGATATCGGCAATGGAATCCTTAATAAGAATCCTTTTATCCCCTGCCTTTGCATCATATTCATCCCATATGACTGTCTCATGAGGGAAAGCCTCCTTTGCCAGTTCATATCCCCAGTTTCTGAAGGCGCCCTCTGTAAATTTCTGTATATTCCCCTTGTGAACAAGGGTGATATTTCGCCTGTTGTACCTTATTGCATAATCAATGGCTGACCTTATAAGACGCCTGCTTCCTTCCCTGCTTATTGGTTTTATACCGATAGCTGAATCAGGGCGGATCTCCCATTTATATTCGCTCCTCAGGTAATCAATGAGCCTTTTTACCTCACTGCTACCCGACTTAAGTTCAAGCCCAGCATATACATCCTCGGTATTCTCCCTGAAGACAACCATATCCACCCTGTGAGGCTCTTTTACAGGGCTTGGGACCCCCTTAAAATACCTTACAGGCCTCACGCATGCATAAAGGTCCATCACCTGCCTGAGTGTAACATTAAGGCTTCTTATGCCACCTCCCACCGGTGTTGTGAGGGGGCCTTTTATGCCGACCCGGTATCTCCTGAACTCGTCAATGGTTTTTTCAGGGAGCCACTCCCCTGTCATGTTAAAGGCCTTTTCACCGGCAAGCACCTCTTTCCATGCTATCTTTCGTTTGCCCTGCCAGCAGATCTCTACTGCCCTGTCTATTACCCTGGAAGCGGCCTTCCATATATCCGGCCCTGTGCCGTCACCCTCTACAAACGGGATTACAGGCATGTCAGGCACATTTAGCTTTCCTTCTGAAAAGGATATTATGTCAGATTCCAATTAAAACTCCTTGTATTTGGATTTATATGTTCCAGACTGAAACATGGCGTATAAGATATCATTTTTCATTAGCGGTCAACCATTAATTGGGAGGCGTGAGTACAGGTAAAAATCCTGTTTTGCCTGATAAAAATGGGGCTCATCTCCCACCTGACCCCTGCCAGGAGCTTTTTGCTTGCTTTTTGGGCCTCTAATTTTTAAATTAACGTTTTGTATCTTTTCAGGAATAACGAATTGTTGCAATAAAAGGCTTAAACTTGGTTTAAAATTTAAAAAAAATTATAAAAGGGGATTGGCTTTCAGCATTCCTATTAAAATAAAAGGGCTGAACGCTAATTGCCTCCTTTGTCAGGAGATTAAAAACAATGAATGAAAAACCGATAACCAGGCACAAAAAATTGATGACATGGGTTGAGGAATGGACAGATATCTGTGCGCCTGATAATGTTCACTGGTGTGATGGTTCACAGGAGGAATATGACCGTCTGGTAAAAGAGCAGATTGAATCCGGCGTTGCCAAAATGCTGAATGAAGAAAAACGCCCTGATTGTATTTTATACCGTTCTCACCCGTCAGATGTGGCACGGGTTGAAAACCGCACCTATATTGCATCAGAAAAAAAAGATGACGCAGGCCCTACCAACAACTGGGTAGACCCCGGAGAGCTAAAAAAAACCATGCTCGATCTTTACACAGGCTGCATGAAGGGGCGCACCCTCTATGTTATCCCCTTCTGTATGGGCCCGGTAGGCTCCCCCATCGCCAAGATAGGCATAGAGATTACAGATTCGCCTTATGTTGTTATCAACATGCATATAATGACCAGGGTCGGCACAAAGGTGCTTGAGGCGCTCGGAGATAACGGCGAGTTTATTCCCTGCATGCACTCGGTTGGAAAGCCCCTTGCAAAAGGGGAGAGTGACAATGGGTTATGGCCCTGTGCGCCGCTTGACAAAAAATACATCTCTCATTTTCCTGAGACTCGTGAAATATGGTCTTACGGATCAGGATATGGGGGTAATGCACTCTTAGGTAAAAAATGCCTTGCACTGCGAATAGCCTCTGTGCAGGCCAGGGATGAAGGCTGGCTCGCCGAGCACATGCTCATCCTCAAACTGACAAACCCTGAGGGCAGGGTAAAATATGTCGCAGGGGCCTTCCCATCAGCCTGCGGAAAGACCAACCTGGCCATGCTTATACCCACAGTCCCGGGCTGGAAGGTGGAGACCATAGGCGACGATATTGCATGGATGAAATTCGGTAAAAACGGCATGCTCTACGCTATTAACCCTGAGGCCGGTTTCTTCGGGGTAGCCCCGAATACCTCTAAGTTATCCAATCCAAATGCAATGCACGCCTGCGACAGGGAGACCATCTTCACTAATGTCGCCATGACCGAAGACTTGGATGTCTGGTGGGAGGGCATGGGCATGGATGCCCCCGGCAAAGTCATAGACTGGAAAGGTAACGAGTGGGAGATATCCACAGCAACCGCCCCGGCAGCGCACCCCAACTCACGCTTCACGGCCAGGGCAAAAAACTGTCCTGTGATAGCGCCTGAATGGGAAGATCCGAACGGTGTGCCCATAAGTGCGTTTCTATTCGGGGGCAGAAGGCCCAGTACAATCCCCCTTGTTTATCAGGCATTTGACTGGATTCACGGTGTGTTCATGGCCTCATGCATAGGTTCAGAGATAACCGCTGCTGCCCTTGACCTGAAGATCGGCACTGTCCGGCGCGACCCCATGGCCATGCTCCCCTTCTGCGGATATCACATGGGAGACTATTTTAAACACTGGATTAAACTCGGCGCAAAGGCTGATGCGGATAAATTACCTAAAATATTTTCTGTAAACTGGTTCCGCAAAACCAAAGAGGGCAAGTGGCTCTGGCCCGGTTATGGCGAGAACAGCCGCGTCCTCAAGTGGGTTTTTGAGCGCTGCGATGACAAAGGTTCCGCAGTAAAAACACCAATTGGTTATATGCCCGCGCTTAATGCAATCGATACAACCGGTCTTAATGTGAGCGCGGATGATATGAAACTGCTGCTCTCTATTGACCGTGAAGGTTGGGCGAGAGAAATAGAGATGATTAAAGAGCACTATGCCAATTTCGGCAACAGGTTCCCAGGAGAACTTTCTGATCAACTTGCCGCACTTGAGGCCAGGCTTTTAAAGGTATAAATTCCCAATAGTTTTAACCTGATTTCCCTGCATCTGTAATTACAGAAGGGAAATCAGGTTTCAGGGTGTAAATATTTATTTATAAATATGCCCTTTTATTGCAAATATTGATGGTTTCGTAAAAGAGCTGAATCTCACACAAAGGCACCTACTAAAAATAAATTGTTTTTCTTGGTGTTCTTTGTGGCTTTGCGTGATAACTTGCCTTTTTACAATGTTGCCAATATTCCCCTTTCGATTATAAAAGAACAGGAGATACAAAAGACATTTTTCATGTTTGCCTTAATTTCTTTCAGCATTTAAAAATAAGGGTACATTTTTTGCATAAAACAGGTATAAAATGGACAAAAATCCCGAAATAGAGTTACGTTTCTCCAGGGCAGCTGACTCTGTTTTTATCAGGGAGCTCAGCATAGTGGCATTCAGGCCATATGGGGATTACGGGGAAGTTGTCCCTGAATGGCATATTTCAGGCAATAGCATTACGGTGATTGCCTGTTTTGAAGGAGTGCCCCTGGGTTTTGCGATGATCAGTAAACCATCAAACAGGTATGATCAGGACAATTCCAGCGAGCTTCTTGCCATTGCAGTGGAGGCATTGTGGCAGGGGAGAGGGGTAGGGAAGTTCCTTTTAAAAGAGATTGAGAATGTGGCGCTTAAAGCAGGAATTATGACGCTGTTTCTTCATACCTCAATCGATAACAGAAATGCCAGAAAGCTGTTTTCAGACTCAGGCTACAGGGTCTGGCAGGTCAAAAAGGGATTTTATCCGCTTGGGCAGGATGCCTGTGTGATGGCAAAAAAACTCTAACTTTAGGTACGATATTGGAGGAAGCATAGGATGGCACAGATAGATGCCTTTTTTAAACTCATGAATGAACAGGGTGCATCAGACCTGCATCTTGTAACTGGACAGCAGCCGATTATCCGAATAAATGGGGAACTTACCAGGATAAAATATAAAATCCTTGAAAATGACCCCTTAAAGGAGATGCTTTATGAGATAGCGCCTGAAGAAAAGGTAAAGCTTTTCGAGGAAACGGGTGATGTTGATTTTGCCTATGAAATTCCGGGGCTTGCACGCTACAGGGCCAATTTTTTCGATCAGAAGTATGGCATAGCAGCGGTATTCAGGGAGATCCCTTCCGAGATCCTTACATGTGAACAGCTCGGCCTTCCGCCTGTTGTGCGCAAACTCGCCTCCCTTCCAAGGGGGCTTGTACTGGTGACAGGACCAACCGGAAGCGGTAAATCAACCACCCTTGCAGCTATAATAGATGAGGCAAACAGGACTCGCAAAGACCATATCATCACGGTTGAAGACCCCATAGAGTTTGTTCACAGGAGCAAGGAGGCGGTTGTAAACCACCGGGAGGTAGGCCTTCATACCAGGTCTTTTGCGGCCGCCCTAAGGGGGGCACTCAGAGAAGACCCTGATATCATACTTGTAGGAGAAATGCGCGACCTTGAAACTATTAGCCTTGCCATTGAGGCTGCATCTACAGGCCACCTTGTCTTTGGCACCCTGCACACGAGCAGCGCCGCAAAGACGGTTGACCGCATTATAGAGGTATTTCCGGCAAACCAGCAGGAGCAGATAAGAAACACCCTTTCTGATGGTTTAAGGGCGGTTATTGCCCAGAACCTCTTTAAGCGTATAGACAAAAAGGGCAGGATTGCCGCACTTGAAATCATGATAGCCATACCTGCAATTAGAAACCTCATCAGGGAGGCAAAGACTTTCCAGATACCATCCTCAATGCAGACCGGTAAAAAATATGGGATGCAGACACTTGATGATGCTATTATGGAACTATTAAAGGCAAAGCGTATCAGCCCTGATGACGCCTATGCAAAATGCAATAATAAGGATACCTTCAAGCCCTATCTCAAGAATCCGCCTACAGATTTTACAGATGCATAGTAAGGCGGGGTTTAGTTACAGCCTTTTCCTTATAAGGGAGGAGAAAATATAATGAAAAAACAACAGATAGACAACATTTTGACTGCAATGCTTGAATCCCATGAAGGGGTTTCAGACCTTCTGGCAACCGTTGACAAGCCTTTCCAGGTGGAGGCAACAGGATTGCTTAAGTCAGTTAACCTGAATCCCCCCATAGATTCAATAACACCATTCCAGGCAGAGGTATTTTCACTTAACCTGATCAACTCAGACAGGAGGCTCACAAGAGACCTTATAAGGGGAGGATCATGCGACCTCTCATACCAGCTTGCCGGAAAGGCCCGTTTCAGGGTAAACACCTTTTCGCAGAAAGGTTATTACTCAACCGTAATGAGGCAGCTTGCCACGAGGATACCTACAATAGAAGAGCTGGGCCTCCCTGATGCATTCAAAAGGATGCCAAAGGAGAGAAACGGCATAATCCTTGTTACAGGCGCTACAGGAAGCGGTAAGTCCACCTCCCTTGCCGCGGTTTTAAACGAGATCAATGAGACAAGTTCTGTCCATGTCATTACCCTTGAAGACCCTGTTGAATTTATCCATTCCCAGAAAAAGGCCACCTTTAACCAGAGGGAGCTGGGCCATGATTTTGATTCCTTTGCATCAGGATTACGGGCAGCCATGAGACAGGCGCCAAAGGTTATTCTTGTAGGTGAAATGCGTGACAGGGAGACTGTCGAGATCGGTCTTTCTGCAGCAGAGACCGGCCACCTTGTTTTGAGCACCCTTCATACTGTTGATGCGGGACAGACAATAAACAGGATAGTCGGCATGTTTGAACAGGAGGAGGAAAAGCAGATCAGGATAAGGCTCGCTGATACTGTTCGGTGGATTGTCTGCCAGAGGCTGCTTCCAAAGGTTGGGGGAGGGCGTCAGGCTGCCCATGAGATACTTGGTACAAACCTGCGGGTTAAAGATACTATCCTGAACGGAGAGGCAGAGGGCAAGAGCTTTTATGAGATCATAGAAGCGAGCCGCCCCTTCGGTATGATGACATTCGACCAGAGCATTGTAGACCATTACAGGGCCGGAAAGGTATCTGAAGAGACCGCCATGAGCTATTCATCAAGGAAGGGAGTGGTTGGCAGGATGATCGATTCAGTCAAGTCTGAACGTGGAGAAAAGACCACCGAGATAGAGGGGCTTAAGATAGATGAACTGTATAGTAAAAAGAAACGCTAGAATTTACCGGAGGCTCATATGGAAATAATCTGCACGGGCTGCAACACAAAATTAAATATCCCTGATGAAAAGCTGCCAAAGGATCAGATCGTAAAGATAAACTGCCCGAGGTGTAAAACCAGACTCACTATTGAATCGCAGGGGACCTGGGAAGATAAGGGTGATATGTATCCGGAATCAGAGAATGACGGGGTTCAAATTTTTACCTCAAGGGAAGGAATGAAGAAATCTCTGCCTGCCGCTATTGAGTCGGAAGACGATTACACGATCGAGTATTATGAAGATGTGAAGCTTGCCCTTGTTATGGCTGATGAGAATCTTAGCCGGATCATCAAACCTGCTGTTGAAGAGCAGAAATACAAGTTTATTACTGCGCCCAGCATAAGGGAGGCACTCCTGAAGCTCAGGTATCACCACTTTGACCTGATAATCCTTGCAGATGGTTTTGATGGGCAGGAGATTCACGGCGGACCAATCATGAATTACCTGAACCATATGTCCATGTCCGGGAGACGCAGGATTTTTGTTGCCCTGATCAGCGATAAATACAAGACCATGGATGAGATGATGGCCTATTCACTGAGCGCAAATATGGTTGTTAACATGAGGGACATAGGGAACCTTGCCATACTGCTCAAGAGGGGGCTTCAGGAATATGAACAATTCTACAAGGTATTTATGGATATCCTTCAGGAGGAGGGGAAGGGGTAAAAAAGGGCGCAAGGCACAGGGCGCAAGATTCAAGGTTCAAGGTTTAAGATTAAGGATTTGAAATTTGAAATCTCAAATTTGAAATCTATTTTACGCCATTCGGGTCAACCTTGCATGGCAGTATACATGCGCCCTTTATTTGAACAAGAGACTTTTCCCATCTTTTTTTAAGATTTGCGATATCATCAGGCGCGCCTATGGCCCAGACAGAACCGCCTGCTCCTGCACCTGTAAATCTGGCCCCACACCCAAAACGCTCTGCCTCTTTGATAAGATGCCCTGTCTCTGATATAAGGGCATCAGGGGTTATTCGCCTCCTGATTCGCATCTCTTTCCTTATGCATTCGACCGCCTCTTTCCAATCCATAGACCTTACTGCTGATATCAGCCCTTTAATAACATCATTTGCATCAAGCCAGCCATCCCTTGTCTTTCCATTAAGAAAATTATTGAGCCATATCCTGTTGGTTGTGAGCGACACATGCCATTTGCCGCTATATGCAACCATGATTCGGTCAGAAAGCAGCTCCATGCCTGCGCTGTCAAGAAGGGGCTCCCTGACCACAGGTGACTTAGCATTACTGTAGTTCCAGTGCCACCCGTTTACACCGCCATAGACCGCTGCCGCCTGATCCTGCATCCCGCAGTTTCCCCCGCTTATGCCGTCCTCCAGATGATACCCGATCATAAGGAGCTCCCTTTTTGATAAACCCTTTTTTACGCCTGCAAGCATGGTGAGCTTTGAAAGGGCCTTTATAAGGGCGGTAAGGGCGGTGCTTGACCCCCCGAGGGCGGACTTAACCGGGGAACCTGAAGATATTCTTACTTCAAGCCCGGTAAAACCAAAATAGTTAACAGCAGCAAAAAAGATAGAGAATGTACCGGTAATATCCATCTCTTTACTCTTGTATTCTACTCCTTCAGGGAACCCCTCTGAAGTGATCCTGACCCTGCATGTTTTATATGGGAGAAGCGTTACAGCTGTCCTCAGATCAATGGCAACATTGAATGTAACAGGCCTGTATCTTTCAAATGAAAGGGCCATTGCCTTTATGTCCCATGTGCCACCAGCATCTATCCTGCATGGTGCAGATGCCGTTACATTGGCTTTATCGAGTATTTCTTTAACTGATATAAGGGAAGACATTTATAACCTTATTAGAGTGGTGGTTTCCATTTTCCTGATGAGGCATCAAAAGACCAGCACCCCTCAAGCGCCCTTTTTGATGTAAAGCTTGGATTCTCCGCCCACATAAGCATTGTTTCATGCGCATCCTTAAGCCTTCTGAATTCGGCTGCATCGCCGCCCATATCAGGATGATGTATCAGGGCCATCTTCTTGTAGGCAGATTTTATCCTTGCACTTTTTTCTTCGGAAAGTATCTCCTCCAGCTTCAGCTTGAGGCATTTAATAGACTCTCTTTCCGCCTTTGAAAACCTTGGCCTCTTTCTACTGTCTGGCCTGACCGACTTGACAGGTATTCGGCTGTTACTGTTTTTTTTAAGTAAGGATTGACTTGCGTAACTCCTGGAATTTTTGTCCGCGATTATCGTATAGTACTCACTGCCGGAATCCAGGATCAGCCTTTTCAGGTCATCGGCAGGCTTTCTTCCAGGGGTCCTTTTGCAGGTGAACCTGGATATCTCCTTTGACCAGGCGGGCAGTATATCAAGCACCACCTGCGCACCGCTGAATGAAAAGGATGCATACCTTGTATTAAAGATGCTTAAGAGCCCGTTTGAAAGGGAGAGCACCCACATGATCTGCCTTCTGCATTCCTGTGAACAGTATCTCCTTCTCCCGTCAATATCAGAGCGGCCACATGCAAGGCATGCCCTTTTTTTACTCTCAGGATTGCCCTGTTTTAAAATAATAAGTTTTGACATCATTACTTAATTAATAAAAATGTTCCTGTGCAAAAATAAAAAACCTGCCGGACAGGCAGGAAACCGAATAATACATGTTCATAAATGAATAATCAACCTGATTAACCAGGCTATTATGATAATTATTGACCAATTTAGATGATTTTTTTATACTCCCTTAACCCGGCCGGGAAGGGTAAATACAGGACAGGAACTATAAAGCATGATTTATAAAAAAATTAGAACTTTTTAATCTTGTTTATGTCAAATAGCCTGAATACCGATATGATTAAAGAATAGTTAGTCTCAAATGAGCCTGAAAGGAAAATTATTATGCTTTTTATCCGGAAAAATTTAGCCCACTATCTGTTAATCCTGGTCCTGCTTTTAGCAGGATGCACAACAATGGACAGGCAGCTCCCTTTAAGAGTTGAAAGAGA
Source organism: Desulfatiglans sp. (assembly GCA_012513605.1). NCBI lineage: Bacteria > Pseudomonadati > Thermodesulfobacteriota > Desulfobacteria > Desulfatiglandales > Desulfatiglandaceae > Desulfatiglans > Desulfatiglans sp. The sequence goes on from JAAZBV010000102.1 coordinate 35,057, forward strand.
GGGGTCCAGTATAAAAGAGACCGATAACAGAATGAAACAGACCTTTGTCTCTGATGAATCCCTTGAACTGCCTGGTGAAGAGCGGTCAGTGGATACATTTGAGGTGGACAGGATCGCCAGCACACATACTGAACAGGAATTAATTGATTCAGCCCTTGAATATTGCCAGGCATCAAACGACTTCTGGGAAAAAGGCGACCTGGATAATGCAATAGACTGCCTTGACAAGGCGTATTCACTCACACTCAAGATAGATAACTCTGCAAGTCCTGTAATATTACAGGAAAAGGAAGACCTTCGCATTACAATAGCAAAGAGGATGCTTGAGGTATACTCATCAAGGTTCACCTCTGTGAATGGTTCTCACAAGGCCATACCGCTGGTTATGAACCACCATGTGCAGAAGGCTATAGACCTTTTCACCAAGGGGAGAGAAAAGGAGTGGTTCCTGAAGGTATACGCAAGATCAGGTAAATACAGACCGGCAATCGTAAGGAAATTAAAAGAGGCAGGGCTGCCGGAAGAGCTGTCATGGCTTCCTTTTATAGAAAGCGGTTACAGCACTGTTGCAATCTCAAGCGCACGCGCGCTGGGGATGTGGCAGTTTATCGCATCAACTGGTTATAAATACGGGTTGAACAGGGATAACTGGATAGACGAGAGGATGAACCCTGAAAAGGCAACAAAGGCGGCTATCGCATATCTTACTGAATTGCATCAGATATTCGGTGAATGGACAACCGCCCTTGCAGCATACAATTGCGGCGAGGCAAGGGTTTTAAGGGTAATAAACACCCAGAAAATAAACTACATGGATAATTTCTGGGACCTTTATGCAAAACTGCCCAGTGAAACCGCATTTTATGTACCGAAATTTCTTGCAGTGCTTCATATTATCAATAACCCTTCGGCATATGGCATAGAGCTTCCTTCCCTTGAAAAAGAGATAGAATATGACAAGGTAAATATAAATAAACAGATATCACTCAAGACTTTAGCCACCGAGCTGTTCGTGGATTACAACCATCTCAAGGAACTGAACTCCGAACTGAGGCAGAGTGTAACGCCAAAAACAACATATGAGCTTAAGGTGCCCAAGGGCAAAGGCGAGATACTGGTAGCAAAGCTGAATGACATGCCTGCCTACACACCGAGCACATCATCCTTTACCGCCTCTGCATCCGACTACCTCATTCATAATGTGAAAAATGGTGAAACCCTTTCGACTATAGCCAAAAAACACAAGACCTCCATGGATGCAATCATGGCCATTAATAACCTCAAGAGTAAAAATGTCCTAAGGGTAGGGGCTAAACTCAAGATACCTGTAGGCAAATATACCTATGTTGCTACATATTCCGCCCCATCAGGCACACCCACCAGATATACTGTGAGGAAGGGCGATAGCCTGTGGAAGATAGCAGACCGTTTCGGAACCACAGTCAAATCCATAAAGGCGCTTAACGGCCTTGAGGACCCCTCTCTCAAGGTTGGGCAGGTGCTTATGATAACAGGGGGAGAGACCTCAGATACAAAACAGGCAGATAAAGGTAACTACACGGTCAAACAGGGCGATAGCCCATATCTTATTGCTAAAAAACACAGCATGAATCTCTCTGAATTTCTGGCAATAAATAATCTTAACCCGGACAGCACCATCTTCCCCGGTCAGGAAGTCAAGATCTTTACACGGTAGGGTTTAATGCTGCGAAAGGGAAATATGAATTAATGCCAGTACTTTCAGGTCTTGACCTATACAGGTCAGAATTCCATAAAAAATTCAGGGGATGCAGGATCGGTCTGCTTTCAAACCAGGCATCTGTAACAGCCGACCTGATCCATGCCAGAGATGTTATTAAAGAGGTCTCAAAGGGCGATCTCAGGGCACTGTTCGGGCCTCAGCATGGCTATGCGGGTGAAGAGCAGGACAACATGATAGAGACAGGCCATGGGGTCGATAAGGATCTGCGCATACCTGTATTCAGCCTCTACAGCAGCTCAAGAGAACCATCAGCAGATATGATGGAGCTAATAGATGTGCTTCTTGTCGACATGCAGGATGTGGGCACAAGGGTATATACCTTTTCATCAACCATGCTCAACTGTATGAGAGCGGCCAAAAGATACGGTAAACGAATAGTGATACTTGACAGGCCTAACCCACTTGGCGGTGAGGCTATGGAAGGGAACCTGCTTGCCACTGAACTCTACTCCTTTGTTGGTCCATACAGGATGCCCATGAGGCACGGCATCACCATGGGTGAGCTTGCTCTCATGTTCAACAAAGAGCTTAAAGTATGGTGTGACCTCTCGGTTATCATGATGGAGGGGTGGCAACGTTCCATGTTCTGGGAAGAGACCGGCCTGCCCTGGGCTGTGCCTTCTCCAAACATGCCCATACCTGAATCCGCATATGTGTATCCCGGTCAAGTGATATGGGAAGGTACAAACATATCTGAAGGCAGGGGCACATGCCGCCCGTTTGAGACATTCGGCGCGCCATACCTTGATACCTCAGCAATTAAAAAAAAGATTCATGAGGAGTTCTTAAAAGGGTGTATCCTTCGAGAGGTCTCTTTTAAGCCCACCTTTAACAAGTGGCAGGGGGAGATATGCAAAGGGTTTATGATACATATCACGGACAGGGCATTATTCAGGTCTTACGATACTGCTATTGCCATGCTTAGGGCAGTAATAGATACACATAAAGACTGCTTTGAGTGGAAAAACCCTCCCTATGAATATGAATATGAAAAACTTCCGATTGATCTGATTTTGGGTAATCATGATTTAAGGGTGGCGATTCAGGAGGGTAGGGATATTTATGATATTAGAGAGTGCTGGTTAAAGGGGTATGAGGAATTTAAGGAGTTACGCAGGCCATATCTTTTGTATTGAGTAACATGTAAATATTTTTTATTGATAAAACCAGCCTGCCGTTCACTCCCTCCCGTTGCATTAAATAGGTATCCTTTCTTCTTGCTGAGATCATTCAATCTTCTTTTTTCCACCGCTTGCTATCCATTCATCAATTGCGTTTTTATCAAAACGCCATACACGACCTATCCTGATGGCTGGAATTTTATCTTCTGCGGCATACTTACATATGGTGATCTCATGCAGTTTGAGATATTTTGCTAATTCTTTTGTTGTCATTATCTGAGGCATGGTAAACTCCTTTTTATATAATATAGATTAATGAGATTATCGAAAAATCCATGTTGTTATTTATAATACTCCAAAGGTAGAAAGTCAATACAATAAATGGTTAATAGTAGGTAAAGTTATTCTATATTTATATCTTTTAACTGTTTTTTATTGTCATACTCTTCTTTCTGTATAATTAATGATAATTATATAAATAATAATATAAATATGAAACAAAAGGGTCATTTTAAAGGCAGAAACTGCTGTTTTTTATTAAAATACCAGAAAAATCCCCCCTTATTAGAAAAAACAACAGGGGATAAACGGGATATATAGCGGTTTTTTGGGTTGAAAATGCCTAAATTTTGATTTTAAAGTTTTGACAGTATCTCCTCTGCCCTTTTTGCCTCAGGTGTTTTCGGATATGTTTTAATGAGCCTGTTAAGGAGCAGCTTTGTGGTTGTTATATCATCCAGCTCCCGCCAGGCAATCGCCTGACGAAGGTAGGCACCGGGTACCTTGTTTGCGTCAGGATATTTCTTTATTACATCATCAAAGGCTTTTACAGCCTCTTTATACTGCCCCATGGACATATAACACTCACCGATCCAGAACTGTGCATTATCTGCCAGGTCTGACTTCGGATATTCAGCAAGAAATGATCTGAATCCGCTCAAGGCCTCTTTAAACTGCTCCTTTTGATACAAGATCAGGCTTGTATCGTATAAGGCCTCATCCTTTGGCTTATTATCCATGCTGATAGAATCAAGGTCTGCAAATCCCCCTGAATCGGGCGAACCTCCGGAGGGTATAGTAACAAATGGCTCCAGGCCAAGGTATCTCTGCTGCTCTTTTACCATTCTCTCAAGGCGGTTAACTCTCTCTGCAATGCTGCCCCCGCCATTTGAATCACCCAGCTCCTTCTCCAGATTGCGCTTTACCAGGTATTCTGTTTCCTCTATCCTGCCGGTTAGTGCCCTCATATCTGACCTGAGTGTGTCTATGTCAGCCATTAGAGATGCCTGAGTTGAGACAATATTATCTATTTTACTGCCTACGTTAGTTTCAAGCGCCTCTGTCCTTTTTTTAAGTGCACCTATCTGATCATTGGTATATCTCATATATTCCTTATTTTGTGCACAGGATGAGAAAAACAAAAAAAGGGATAGCGATATAACGCCTGCCATTAGCCTGTATTTATTTTTATATATATTGTTCATGGATTTTGCGCTTTAAAAGAAAAGGTAAAGGTACGGTCCGGTAAATCATCCGGCCCGCACCTGTTGTTTAAAGAAAAACAAATGCCTGTATTACTGAATTAAAACAAACTCGGCACGCCTGTTCTGTGACCATGCAGCTTCATTAGAACCTGTTGCAACAGGTTTTTCTTCACCATAGCTGACTGTGGTAAGCCTGTCAGATGATACGCCTGCAGCGCTGATATACTTTGCAGTGGCCTCTGCCCTTCTTGCTCCAAGTGCCATGTTGTACTCTGTGCTGCCTCTTTCATCGCAATGGCCTTCAATCTTGAGCTTGTAGGAGCTATTGTCCTTGAGCCAGCCGACCTTTTTGGAAAGAACAGCCTGATACTCAGGCTTTATATCTGCCCTGTCATAGTCAAAGTAGATCTTCTCTGATTCCATAGCTGCCTTTGCTGCCGCCTTTTCTCTCTCAAGCCTTGCTGCCTCAGCGGCTAATCTGTCCTTCTCAGCCTGTTCTGCTGCAATTCTGGCTTGCTCAGCAGAATCATCTACCTTTGGAGGCTCTTCGACTGCCACAGGTGTTGGTATAATCTTCTTCTGCTGGCAGGCAGAGGTAAACAGTAAAAGTGTAGATACAAAGCCAATCAAAAGTACGCCAGTCATAGATTTTCTAATCATGTTATCCCCCTAATAATAAAGTTAAGTTAATAAATTGTTTATATTCAATAAATATAGATTTCTAGTTTGAAATTAATTTTCACTTATATTCAAAATAAAAATTTCAGTCAACAAAATTCCATTAAAAAGGTGACCATGATGGATTTCTATCTTCTCCATCAAAAAATGTTACCCTTCTCTGGTTAAAGCCGTTTGCGTTCATTATATAGAGGTGATACCCCCCTGACCGGTTGGAACTGAAAACAATATATCTTCCGTCCGGGGACCAGCATGGCTCCTCGTTATTGCCATCTCCCTCTGTAAGATTCCTTAAACCTGTGCCATCAGGATTCATGGTATATATGTCATGCACCCCTTTTTCAGCGACCACAAAAGCTATTTTATTGAGTGAAGACCACACCGGGCTTGTGCAGTATTTAAAGTCATATGTGATGCGTTCTTCAGACCCTGTGGTTAGATCCTTTACATATATCTGGGGCAGGTCTGTTCTGCCTGAAACAAAAACCATCTTTTTACCGTCAGGAGACCTGGATGGAGAGATGTCATCGCTTCTGCTGTTTGTCAGTTTCCTTAAATTCCCACCATTGATATCTGCTGAATAGATATCCGCATACCCCCCCTTGTCTCTTAATGAAAGATCAATGCCTCCTCCATGGGGATGCCAGCGTGAGCTGAACCCCTCCTTGTCGGAAAGCCTCTTTATCTTTCCTGTTGAGATATTCATATAATGAGGTATGAAGTGCCCATCCCTGTTCAGGGTAAAGGAAAACCCCTCTCCATCCGGTGACCACCTCGGGAACTGTGCAATAGCCTTTTCATTAGTAATCTTTTTAAGATTATACCCGTCAAAGTCACATACATATATCTCCTTATTGCCTGAACCCCTGTTGTCAAAAAGGAATTTGCTTAAGAATATACCCTTATGCCCTGTGATTTTAAGGAATATATCATTACCTGCCCTGTGCATGAGCAACCTGTAATCAGTAATCTTTTCCAGGTATCTTTTTCCGAAGATCTGCTTTCCCTCAAATGGGTCATAGGCCCTAATATCCACCTCAATATTATTACCAATGCAGGTATATGCCCCCTTGATAAGGAGGTCTGTGCCTATAAGTGTCCAGTTCCTGAAATTGATATTTTCAATGGTTATACCCGCCCCGTCTCCATCAAGAAATGCCTTTTTTTCCATCGGAAGAAAATAGCCGGAGAGGTCAAGGTCATTGTTCATCACCTTTGGCAGTTCTGTTGAGAGCTCCGGTGATTCCCTGTTAGGGGAAAGGTTCTTGAAATCCGGTATGGCAACCTTGAGCCTTCTGTCACCGGGCTGACTGATATCCACAGTAATACGTCCAAAAGTGTTTACTGAAAGTGCCGGATAAATGATAATTAAAAGGAGTAACACCTTGCAGATGTTATTCAACATCTCTGAGATTGAAATTGAGTTCAAGTTCTTCATTTCTTTTTTTATATCCTTCTGGTAATGGAGGAAGCGGTTTGGCCTTTTCTATTGCCTTTAGAACAGACTGGTCAAATACCCTGTTTCCGGATGGCTTAATAAAATCTGTATCCAGCACTGTCCCGTCATTTTTCACCTTTAATAATACTATTGCCTCTATATCTTTTCTGTTGGAAAGGGAGTCAGGGTATGCCCAGTGGCTTTTTATCAGCACCTCCACCTCCATCTGATATATCCTTAAGGCAGGGTTGCCCCCGCTTAAACCACCTCCAGCCCCTCCGCTGCCTGTGCCCCCTCTGCCGGACAATGCCCCTGTGCCGGTTCCGACGGTACTACCGGGGCCAGTGCTTTCTCTTAGTGCATTGATGGCCTTTTCAAGGTGGTCTGCATTTTCTGCGCCCTGCGACCCTGATTTACCTTTTACTTTTGATATGGCGCTGTCAAGAAGGTTATCTGTATTCTGAGCAGCTGCCTTTGGTTTGCTCTTTTCAACTGTCCTCTTTGCTATGTTGACAGCCTCTTTTTTGCTGGGGAGCATGGATATCCTTTTTGCCTGCCTGTTTTCTACAGGGACCGTAACAGCGGTACTGCCAGTCTTATTCCCTGTCGGAGCCGGCCCTGCAATGCCCGGGTTGCCGCCTTCCGGCCCCTCCACAAGACTGACACTGTACACAGATTCACCTATCCTTAAGCCCCCGGAACTCCCGCTTCCCGGCACCCAGAAAAGCATTGAAAAGACAAGGCAATGCAGAAAGAGCGAAACCCCCAGCATGGGCTTCCACCTTATCATGCTGTCATCCGTTTGCCTGTACATGGAAAAGGCCTTTAACATTTTTATACCCTTATTTATCTTCAGGCGCGACAACCAGACCCAGTTTTTCTATACCTGCCGCCTGGATCCTTGCATGAACCTGCATGATAAACCCATAGGGGATATCCTTGTCTGCCCTGAAGAGCAGCTGCTTATTATTCCTATACTTGAACATGGCTGCAAGCTTCTCTTCGAGCTCGGTAAACTCTATCTTATGCTTTTCTATGGTTATCTCCCTGTTGATATCAACCGTGAGGATAAGCGGGTCTTCCTCTGTCTTTATCTCCTTTGCCTGTGTCTGCGGGAGGTTCACATCAACACCCTGAGTCATCATGGGGCTTGTAACCATAAATATTATCAATAATACCAGCATAACATCAACGAATGGTGTTACATTGATGTCTGACATCAACTTTTTTTTGCCGCTGCCACCTGTGGTCATCATTTTAAATCAAGCCTCCCCTGAAATTACTCCTCTACCTTGTCCAGGCCGCCCTTCATGGATTGACGTACAACAAGGGAAAGGAAGTCTGCTGAAAATGTCTCCATCTCTGTGCCCAGTTCCGCCGCCTTGCTGTTGAAATAATTATAGGCAATAACAGCGGGTATAGCGGCAAACAAACCAACTGCTGTTGCGATCAGGGCCTCCGATATACCGGGCGCAACAACAGCAAGGCTGGCTGACCCCTTGATTCCAATGCTCCTGAAAGACTCCATGATACCCCAGACCGTACCGAAAAGGCCTATGAATGGGGCTGCATTTCCTGTTGTAGCCAGGAATGCAAGTGCCTTTTCCATCCTGCTGTTTTCATGGATAACAGACCTCCTCAGTGCCCTTTCAATAGCTTCGGATATCCCGCTGATGTTATTCAGGGTGGCGTTTCCGTTCCCCTTAAGTTTTTTCAGCCTTATGAGTTCAGTATACCCCCTTATAAAGAGCTGTGCAACCGGGCTGTAAAAGAGGTCTTTGCTCTCTTTATAAATGCTTGTAAGCTCTGTGGCCTCCCAGAATATCTCCAGGAAATAGGCGGTTTCAAGCCTGGCATATCTGAAAAACCTGAGTTTAATAAAGATAATTGCCCAGCATGCTATTGAAAACCCTATCAGTGTAAACATAACAAGTTTGACAACAAGCCCTGCGTCAAGGAACATCTGGATAATATCGCTTCCAAAACCTACACCTGCCGCAGATGTGGCAGAGAGCAAATGAGAATGTAATAGCTGAATGATATTCATATGATAGTCCTTCTTTTTTATTATTTTATTTCATGCAGTATAAATAAGTTATTGTCAGATGCAAGATAATTTGATCTGCCTTAACCTTTATCTTGCCAGGGGGAATTTTTTAGATGGAGCTTTCAGCAGTCAGCGGTCAGATGATTCTTTAGTTTGAAAACCTTTTGCTGAAAGCTGAAACCAAAGGGCTCACCGCTTGAATCCAAAAATATCAGATTTTGGATGGACACTATTTAACATTATCTGTATGATTCATTATTGTGTATAAGTATGGCCTGTCGGGTTTAGCTTGAATCTTTAAACATATTATACAGGAGAAAGAGATATGGGATGGAACAATCTATTTGCAGCAGTAAAAGAGAGGGCATGGCAAAAACATGAAGAAGCAGGGAAAAACTGGCTTGCCTTTATTGCCTTTGCCTTTTGTATCTCTTTTATCTTTTCTGTGGCCTATTCCCATGCACAGGATGGAAAAACAGGTGATATGAAGAAATTCTACCAGGTTAACTGCGTAAGATGCCACGGGGCAGACGGCTCTGCAATAGGGGTAGACGGCAAAAAGCTAAAGGGTGAGGACTTTACAGACCCCAGATGGCAGAAGAACACTGATGATGAAAAGATGATCAAGGTAATTCTTAATGGCAAATTTTTCGGGCTGGCAATGCCTGGATATAAAGAAATTATAACCCGTGAGGATGCAAAACGGATCGTTACAGAGATCATAAGGAAGAGTGAAAAGGGAAAAATCATTGCGCCATAGAGTACATTGGCATAAATACAATAGAAACTTTCTCACCACGGAGTACACGGAGAGCACTGAGAAAAGCTTTTTATTATTTTATCAATAATAATTTTTGTTTTTCTTAGCACCCTTTGCGTCTTTGCGGTTCAATTTCAGTCTGTCACTTCAACCATACGAACACACGGAGAGCACGGATAACATGTAGAATAATATTTAATATTTAGCCATGATCTGCCGATAAGTACCTTGAATTGTCATCAAAATACTTAAGGGCTGCCATGCAAAGAAGATAAATAGGTCATTTACCTGTGATTCTTCAATAAATTTTACAGCCTTTAGAAAGGTGCAACGAACTATACAATGTATATAAAATGCTGGGGTTCTAGGGGGTCGGTGCCGGTATCAGGTATTGATTACGTAAAATATGGCGGTGACACCACCTGCCTGGAGATACGTTCAGACAAAGATGATCTAGTTATACTGGATGCAGGGACAGGTATAAGGCGGCTCGGCCTGGACCTCCTTGCCCAAAAGCGTTACTCTGTTGATATGCTCTTCACACATGCGCACTGGGACCACCTTATGGGCTTTCCCTTTTTTGCGCCCATATACAATGAAAACTTCAGGATCAGCATGAAGGGATGCCCCTTTGCCCAGAAATTTATAGAGAGCATGCTGGGCAAGGTCATGTCGCAGCCCAATTTTCCTATAGAATATTCAGATCTGAAGGCATCCTTTGATTATCTGCCTGAGTGCCCATTTACTCTTCATATAGGCGCATTAACAATAACGCCTGTACCCATAAGCCACCCTAACAGGGGCAGCGGGTATAAATTCAGGGAGAATGGCACCAGTTTTGTGTTCCTCACGGATAATGAGCTTGCCTTTCAGCATAAAGGGGGCCTTGGTTTTGATGATTATGTGGAGTTTTGCAGTGGGGCAGACCTCCTGATGCATGATGCAGAATACACCCCTGAAGAGTATCCATCTGTAAGACAGTGGGGCCATTCAACCTACGTGGACGCCCTTGACCTGGCTATAAAGGCAGGGGTGAAGAGGCTTGGCCTTTTTCATCTTAACCAGGGGAGATCAGACAGGGCTGTTGATGAGATTGTAGAGCAGTGCCGAAAGATCATATCTGAAAGAGGCGCAGCCCTTGAGTGTTTTGCGGTCGGCATGGATATGACCTTTGAGGTGTAGTTATAAAATCCCTTCATATATCCTTAGCCAGTTGAGCCCCATGATCTTATCAATTGCCTCCTTCGTATAACCATGCGTCTTCATGATTTTCTTTAATGCCTTTAAGCCGGTGTGATTCTCCATGCCTTTGGCAGGTATATCAAACCCGTAGAAATCAGACCCGATGGCCGCATAATCTGGCCCGAATTTCTGCACAACAGAATCAAGATGAATAAAGATATCCTCTATCTCTGCTTCACCTGTTAGCGTAAGCATCTCAGGGTTAAATGTGATACCGACTAGCCCCTCTCTCTCGCACAGGTGGCGCACCTGCGATAGGTCAAGGTTTCTCTGGAGGTTGCATCTTTCCCGTATCCCTGTATGGGTTGAAACGCATGGCCTTTCTACAAGGTCCATGAGCTGGTAAAAGCAGGCAGGGTGAAGGTGCACAACGTCTATCAGGATATTATTATCATTAAGCATGTGGATAACCTCACGGCCAGCGGGTGTAATGCCGTCAGAGTGAACCACAGAGTTGCCATCCGCAAGCCTGTTTTTACCCGCATGGGTAAGGCCGACAATAAAAATGCCCCGCTCTCTCAGGCTAAGGGCAAGGCCGATGTTATCTGCCAGCACATCCGCATTTTCAAGGAGGAGGATGGTGCCGATTAACTCCCTGTTTTCTTTTATCGCGGAGATATCGTTCATGCTTCTCACACGGGTAATATCTTCAATCACCTTCATGGTAAAATCATAATTCTGCTGAAATTGGGCCTTTGACATTTCATCATTATATTTATCCTGGCAGTATATGGCAGTGGCAAAGAGCCTTACACCTGACCTCTTTAAGGTTTCACTGGTCACAGGCCCCTGCTCAAGTTCATCAAACCTTTTACCCCTGGCATAGTGTGCCATGTAACAGGGGAGATCAACATGACCGTCTACATAAAAGAGGTCTGGCTCTGGCTCCTCTTTTTTATATTCTGCCGTAAGCTCTGCAATCAAATTCTCATCAGGCAAGATTATAAGCCTGTCACTCATCAAAACACCTCCATTATCTTTTATCAGTCATATCCTACAAGAGAGGGGATGGATGTCAAAAGGTTTTTAATGCGCTTACGTGTAAAAAAACAGAAGTGGTGTTGCCAAATCCTCAAAATATGATTAATTATGGAAAACAGGAAAAATGACCGGAAACAGGTGAAGGAGCTGAGATGAAAAAATGGCTGAGTGAAGAGCTTATTTGCCCGGAATGCTTAAACAGACATGCTGATGAAGAGATCCGGCTGACCTTGGAAATCAGGCAGGAAACTGATGACGATATTTTAGAGGGCCTTCTTACCTGTCCGCTCTGCGGAAGAGGTTATGATATCAATGATGGTATTGCCGTGGTAGTACCGGAAAAGAGCCTGCCCATAATAAGAAACATAACCGGGTACGGCTCATTCTCCATGAGTTCATCCTATCTGTGGAGCCATTACTCTGAATTTTTAAATGATCCCGATCAGACAGACGCCTATAAAAGGTGGGCAGAGGCATTAAACCCTGGTAAGGGGTGGGCACTTGATATCGGCTGTGCAGTGGGAAGGCTCACCCTGGAGATGACAAAGAGCCATGAGAGGGCTGTTGGCATAGATACATCCCTCTCTTTTATCCGGTCTGCCCGAAAACTGATGCATCAAAGGGGTCTGGAATTTGATTTGATATTAGAGGGAGAGATCACTGAAAGGAGGTCCGGCAGGCTGGACCCTGGCTTCAGGTTTGAAAATGCGGATTTTATTGTGGCGGACGCAATGGCGCTGCCTTTCCGCACGGATCGTTTTGCCACGGCAAGTTCAGTTAATATACTGGAAAAGGTGCCTGATCCCTCTTTACACCTTTCAGAGGCTAACAGGGTAATGGATAAGACAAATGCATGTTTTCTCTTTTCAGACCCCTTTTCGTGGGATGAAACCGTAAGCCACCCTGATCTCTGGCTGGGAGGAAGAAATAAAGGCCCATTCAAGGGCTTTGGTATAGATAATATTTCCCGGATGCTTCGTGAAGGCGATGGTATATTTTCGCCTCCATTCACCATTCAGGAGAGAGGCGCTATTCAATGGAAAATAAGAAAGACAAGGAACCTGCGGGAACACATCACCTCACAGTTCCTGATAGCACAGAGAGGTTAACGATATAAGGAGAACCCCGGCGTGACAAAAGAAAAACATGGAATCTGCGGGATATGCTTCCACAGCCCCGGCTGCGGGGCAATAGTCCACTTTGATGATGAAGGGAAAATAGTGAGGCTTACCCCTGATCCTGAAGCCCCCATGGGAAAGGTGCTATGCCCTATGGCCGGGAGCGCAGCACAGATCATATATTCGGAAAGCAGGATCAAACAACCCATGAAACGGAAAGGGCCAAAGGGTAAACTCGATTTTGAGCCCATAACCTGGGATGAGGCATATGACATCATTGTGAATAAATTGAAGGAATTGAAGGCTGCCCACGGCCCTGAATCCATAGGTTTTTACGCGGGTACCGGGACCTATGAACGGGCATTTAAAGATGCATTTCAGCTAAAAGGTTCTGAGATCTACCTCGCATCCAGCATTCTCTTTCCTTTCGGGTCACCCAATACATTCGGTGTGGGGGCGCCGTGCTACACATCCCTGGGCGTTTTAGCGCCAAAGGTTACTTTTGGCAACCTGCATATCGATATGTTTTCCGATGTTGATAACTCGGACCTGATAGTTGTGTGGGGGACCGACCCCTCAACCTCCACACCTCCTGAAATGTTCCACCGCATTGTCAGGGCTGCAAACGAGGGCGCCCGAATTATAGTCATTGACCCAAGGCGGACTGCCTCGGCAAAACTGCAAGGCAGCATGTGGGTGCAGATCCGGCCTGGCACCGACGGGGCGCTTGCACTGGGGCTTTCTCATATCCTTATCCGTGATGGACTCACTGATGATGAGTTTGTGGAGAACTGGACACTGGGATATGAAGAGTTTAAAGGGTATGTAAAGGAGTTTACCCCGGAAAAGGTCTCGGGCATTACAGGAATATCCCCGGAGGTAATAGAAGAGCTGGCCCATGAGATAGCCAACGCAGAGGGCGCAAGCTATGTAATGTACACAGGTCTCGAGTATACTAAATCCGGCGTGCATAACATAAGGGCGGTCATGGTGCTCTGGGCCCTGGCAGGGCAGCTCGATGTAGAGGGAGGCCGCTGCTTTGTCCAGCAGGAAAACCGGATAAAACTGAACAGGGATCACCAGGTTGAAACCCCCGGATTTGACAGATCAATAGGTAAAGGCCATTTCCCCCTCTATTCTCATTTCTGCGGCGGAGAACCCCATGCTAGCCTGCTTCCACGTGCGCTCCTCCATTCGGATCCCTATAAAATAAGGGGACTGTTTATAATGGGCGCCTCCATCCTCACTGCATGGCCCGACCCTATCCAGTGGCAGAAGGCATTTAATGAACTGGATTTCATGGTATCGATAGACCTCCAGTTCACAAGGGACGCTGCATGGGCCGATATTGTGCTGCCGGCCACCACCGCCTTTGAGCAGGCCTCCTACTGTTTTTATGGTAATGCCATACGGATTCGGGAAAAGATGATAGACCCTGTTGGCGACAGCAAACCATGCTTTACCATCCTCACCGAACTCGCGGAGAGGCTTGGTTATGGAGAGAGATTTCCTGCAAACGAGATGGAGCTCCTCGATAAAGTACTGAAAGGTACTGGAATTACAAGGGCCGAACTGGAACAGGCGCCTTTACATACTGTCCGGAAAAATCCCGAGCCGATGAGGTACAGGAAGTGGGAAACCGGCGGACTTAGAAAGGATGGGAAACCAGGGTTTGAGACCCCATCAGGAAGGTTTGAGATCAAATCAAAGGTTTTGGAGGAGATGGGGTACGACGGACTTCCAGTATACGAGGAATCCTATGAAACCCCTGTGAGTCAGCCGCAGATGCTCAACCGCTTTCCCCTTATCCTGGGCACAGGCCCATTTAAACCCGATATGAAGTCCTGCTTGAGGGCCATACCTGACTTCATGGAGAGATATCCCAACCCCATGGTGCAGATGAATCCTGAGGATGCAAAAGAGAGGGATATTGAAACAGGCGATTCTGTTGTTGTAAAGACTATCCGGGGTTTTGTAGAGATGACCGCGGATGTTACCGGGGATATCATGGAAGGATATGTCTATGCCCCTGTGGGAGGCGGCGGGCCACAGGGGACAGAATCCTGGAGAAGGGCCAATATAAATGTGCTGACTGACCTGAAACAGTTTGACCCGATTTCAGGTTTTCCGACCTACAAGACCCTGCTGTGTCAGGTCAAAAAGAAGCGTCGGCAGCGGACTATTGTGGTTCAGGACCCCAGTCTGGGGTGTGTGGGGTAAAAGCAGGGTTTAAGGTTCAGGGTTCAGGGCGCAAGGTTTTTGGAAAATACAGGTAATACAAAAGACTCCCAGCCCCTGGTGGGAGGGGCCGGGGGAGGGGGATAAAATTCCTGTAGCATCTGTCTTTTCCACCCTCTCCCGACCTCTCCCATCCAGGGAGAGGAGATTCGGTTGAAACAATATTGGGTTTTATACCCGACCTTTTTTACAGGCATCTGGTAATCAAATAGGAATAATATGGAAGAAAAAGATAGCAACATGGCCGAACTAAAGACCGAATTCAGAAAGAATGTAAACCAACTTCTTCAAGGCTGCGACCTTGACCTCTGCCTGACCTGTAATGCCTGCGCAGAGGCATGCCCTGCAACAGGTCTTGAGGAGATGGACCCGAAGAAATTCATTAAAATGGTAGCTGAGGGCAAGGATGAAGAGGCCATCACCACGCCCTGGGTGTGGATGTGCAGCATGTGCGAGGGGTGCCGATCAGTATGTCCCGCGAAGGCAGATATAGCGGGAGTGGTAGGACTTGCGAGAGAGGCATGGCCCAAAGAAAAAAAACCAAAGGGGATTACAGGCTCCTGCGATATGGCATTAAAAAGCGACACGTGCAGCGCCATGGGTATATCCGGAGAAGACTTCCGGTTTAGTGTTGAAGAGACGCTCGAAGAGGTGCGGGATGAACAGGAGGGGTGGAAAAACCTTGATGCTTCTGTTAACAGGAAAGGTGCCTGTTTCTTTCTTAACCAGAACTCCAGAGAACCTGCTATGGAACCTGATGAAATGGTCCCGCTGTGGAAGATACTTCATCTTGCCGGGGCTGACTGGACGTATGGCACTAAGGGCTGGGCCGCTGAAAATTATTGCATGTTCGCCCGGGACCTTAAAGGCTGGGAGCATATAGTCAGGGTAAAGGCAAAGGCCGTAGAGAACTTAGGCTGCAAGGTGTGGCTCAATACTGAATGCGCTCATGAAATGTATGCCTTCAGGAGCGGCCTTAAAAGATTCAGTATCCCTCATAATTTTGCGGTTAAAAGCATTGTACAGTATTACGCCCAGTGGATTAAGGAGGGAAAGCTGGCGGTGAATTCAGACTGGAACAAAGAGCTTAATATAAAATTTACAGTCCATGATCCGTGTCAGCTAGTAAGAAAGTCATTTGGCGACCCTGTTGCAGAGGATCTCCGGTATGTTGTAAAAACAGTGGTTGGTGAAAAAAATTTTATTGATATGATACCCAACCGTTCTCTTAATTACTGCTGCGGGGGAGGCGGCGGGTATCTGCAGTCCGGGTTCACTGAGGCCCGCCACAAATTCGGGGCTAAAAAATTCAACCAAATAAAGGCTACAGGTGCGGATTACTGTATTACAGCATGTCATAACTGTCACACCCAGATCCGTGATCTTAATGAGCACTATAAAGGCGGTTATCACACGATCCATCTCTGGACTATCATTTGCCTTGCACTCGGGTGCCTTGGTGAGAATGAAAGGGGATATCTCGGGCCGGATCTTGCCGAGGCAGGATTATAGCGCCTCTTTTGCGATTGGTTTTGTAAAGAGGCGACTAAAGCCTTGTGTATAAATGGGAGTCGGGCTAAGCAGGCCACCTTTTAAGCCGCTCAATCACCCTTTCTTTTCCAAGCACAGCAAGCAGTTCAAATATACCGGGGCCAACCGCCTGACCTGTAACTACTGTACGCACACCGTTTATCAGAACACCAGCCTTTACACCCTGCTCCTCGATAATCTTTCTCATTATCTCCTCTATATCCCTCTCATCAAAGCCTGCCATTGCCTCAAACCTGCTGGCGAGTTCAGGCAGCATGGTTTTAAGAATTTCATTCTTGAGGAGATTCTTCTCAACTGCCTTGTCATCATAAACATAATCATCAGTAAAAAAGGCCCTGCCAAGGGTAACAAAATCGGTGGTGTAGTGATACCGCTCTCTTAATAGATTGATGGCATTTAAAAACCACTCCCTTTTGCTGCCCTCATAATCCTTATCCCAGATACCCGCCTTTTCAAACTCGATCTTTACATATGGTGCGAGTTCTTCAATCGGCATATTCCTTATATAGTGGGCATTTATGCTTATGGCCTTTGGGTCTGTAAAAAATTTCGGGTCATCAGCGCGAAGGTCAAATATGGAGTTTGATTTATTAATGCCACCAAGAGAAAACTTTTCTATAAGCTCCTCCTTTGAAAAAAACTGCTGAGATTCGGGGGTTGACCAGCCTAAAAGCACCAGGAAATTTACAAAGGCCCAGGGGATAAACCCGTGATCCCTGTAAAAATGGACTGCCACCTGCTCCCCGTGTTTGCGTTTGCTTATCTTTGCCTTTTTATTATCCAGTGTGAGTGAAATGTGCGCAAACGCAGGTATAGGGGCCTTGAGCGCCTCATATATAAGTATCTGCTTCGGTGTATTTGCAAGGCCATCCTGGCCTCTTATTATATGGGTAACACCGTCACGTATATCATCTACCGCATTAGAGAGTATATAGAGGGGCTGACCGTTTGATCTGAGTATTATAAAATCCTCAATATCCTCATACCTCTTTTCTATATAGCCATAAACCTCATCCTTGAATTTTACACAGCCGCCATCCTGCGGCACCTTGAGGCGGATGGTATAAGGCAAACCCTTTGCCTCCTTTTCGGCTATTTCCTGCGGGGAGAGGTTTCTGCATGTGCCGTCATACCTCATGTCAGCCTTGCTCTGGGTTGCTTCTTCCCTCTTTTCTTCTAGCGTATCCTTTGAGCAGAAACATTTATATGCATGGCCGGACTCAACAAGTTTTTTTGCAGTCTCAACATGCTGGCTGATATATTCAGACTGGTAAAAAGGGCCTTCATCCCAGGTAACGCCGAGCCACTCAAGACCATCCAGTATCCCCCTAACTGATTCATCTGTTGATCTTTCTGTGTCTGTATCTTCTATCCTTAATATAAATTTACCACCCATTTTTTTTGCATACAGCCAGTTATAAATGGCTGTTCTTGCACCCCCGATATGAAGATATCCTGTGGGGCTGGGGGCAAAACGTACTCTGATATTGTTATCCATTTTTATTCCTCTTTTTTCGTTATGCTGAAGCAGGTTGCGGATAATAGCACTATTCTTTTGATGGGACAATAGATATGGTGAAAATTAAGTAGTCTTCACCCAGAAAGAAATAAAGCCTGGAGGAGGCTTTCAGAGGTCAACGATCAGATGTCAGCTAACTCTCTGGATTGAAAGCCTTTTACTGAAAACTGAACGCTAATCGATAACAGCTTTAATCTTAAAATCGACCGTTTTTATGGACCCTAAGCATGTGATCTCCTTCATCTGATAACCATGCTAAACGACAATTGAGTATCTTAATATATGCTTTATTAAGCGGTATTATGAATTGACTCTCACATATGAGAGCGATATTATTCTCCACTATTCAAAAAAAGTATCCTATGAAATATGGGAAATTATGCCTTTGCTGAGACATTGACAGGCAGTCACATGGTGTTTCTCTCTGGCCCACTTCAGTCAGGTAAAACTGTACTGTCAGAAAGGTATCTTGAAAAAGGCAGGGCATCCTGTCTCACCAGTAATTGGGATGATATGGTGTAACAAGAAAGAATAATTGTTAATTATTTGCAATAATTCTGGTAAAAATATTTGATCAGCGTATAATCAAAACCATGAAAATTAATTGGGATACTCCTAAGAAGGTTAAAGAAACAGAAAAAAACGAACTGCGCCCCGAGTACAGGCGGTCCGATTTCCCTGGCGGTTTAAAGCGGGGTAAGTATGCAAAACGATTGAAAGAGGAGTCCAATATCGTGGTCTTAAAGCCAGAGGTAGCTCAAGCCTTTCCGAATGCGAAAGCGGTGAATGATGCACTTCTTTCACTTATTGATATCGCATAGAAATCTGTCGATTCAGCATCAAATCGTTCCTCCAGATAGGTCAATACTGTGAACTATCAGGCATAAAAGGGAATGTATCCGGAGAAATTTTAAACCCTTGAAATTCATATTTAAGGATTAAATGAAACAGGCTGCTGAAGCCCCCGAAAAAAATCTTTCCTGATTGTGTTTTTGTTCATGATTACTAATTTAATTTCAAATAAGTATAAACTTATACTTCAAAAATCTTGACAACCGTTGCTTTTAAACTGCAATAAAGCAATGAATTAATTTCAGATAGAACTACTTGAATATATTATAGAAGAAGGTCAAAATCCCTTTTACAGTTGGAGGAGAAATCAATATGACATCCAAAAACCAGAGAAAAGTGGTTATTGCCGGCGCAGGAGCTGTTGGCGCAACATTTGGATACGCCCTTGCTCAAAGCGGGTTGGCAGACGACATCATACTTATTGACAAGAACGAAGAACTCGCACGGGGACAGGTGTTGGACCTTGCCCACGGGCAGCCATTCTTTCCTGCTGTGGCTATTCGTGAAGGGGATCCATCGGACTTTTCCGACGCCCGTTTGGTTGTGATCACAGCGGGGGCTGCCCAGCGACCCGGTGAAACGCGACTGCAGCTTCTAAATAAGAATGCGGTCATCGTTCGGAGCATAGTTAATGAAGTCATGAAGCATAACGATGAGTGCGTCATGGTTATTGTCAGTAATCCAGTGGACGTAATGACCCATGTTGCTATCCAGGGTGCGGGAAGCAAAAGGAGCCGAATTTTTGGCTCCGGCACGGTCCTGGATAGCGCCCGTCTCCGGCATCTTCTTGGCAAGCATTGTGGAGTTGATGTTCACAACGTGCATGCTTACGTTTTAGGCGAGCATGGTGATTCTCAATTCGCTGCCTGGTCATTGACGCATTTAGCAGGTATGAAGATTGATGAGTTTTGTCCGATCTGCGGCAGGTGCGAAGACTGGAAGTTGCGACGCAATGAGATAGAACAACAGGTGAGGAACTCAGCCTACCACATCATCGGCTATAAAGGCGCTACCTGTTTTGCGGTGGGTATGGCGCTGGTGCGTATTGCAGGAGCAATCCTGCGCAATGAAAAGAGCGTATTGACCGTTTCCACGAGACTCGAAGGTGAATTCGGGCTTAGTGATGTCTGCCTGAGTGTCCCATGTATCATATCGTCCAGTGGAGTAGAAAGAATTGTAGAGAGCAATCTTCCTGAAGATGAATTATTGGCACTATCAAATTCTGCTGCACTCCTCAAGGAGGCCATTATAAAGGTCGGGTTATAACCCGACCTCTTTTTAAATTAATGGCTGAAAAAGGTAAAAATGTCCTTATTAAAAATTAATTATATGAAATCCTGATGGAAATATTGTTGTGTTGCTTCGCTTAACCCAACCTACGACTAATTCCTTTCCAGCAGAAAGATCATTGCTTATGGAAAATATGATTAACTACAATAAAGCCAGCAGTACATATGACAATACCCGAAGTCATTCAGATATTCTGATATCAAGGTTTGCCGAACGAATCTCTTTCTCAGGGTCTACGACAATATTGGATTTTGGTTGCGGAAAAAAGCGTGATGTTTCGACTTCTAGATGAAGAAGAATATACCGGGGGTCTATCCCGGATCAAGGCAGATATCGGGAGACAAATTTTATAATTCCGGCAGAGGCGAGTTGCTTATATGGCTAAAAAAACAGCGATAACACTTAGAACAGGGACATGTTAATACCAATCAGTCATCTGATTTTATTAGCGATAGTATGACTTGACTCGCTCACATTATCGCATTTATATAAATTTTACAAAGATGATAAAGACCACGGATAAAAAAATAATAGAACTTCTTAAGGGGATAGAAAACGACACAAAAAAACACAGGGTAATACTCGTTAACTATTCAAGAGGTATAAGGTAAGGCATTGAAACCACATCTGATATTTACCTGTCTATATATTGGAAAAATTTTCTTGTAATGCAAAATATTCTGTTATAACCTCCCTTTCAAGTTTTGGAATTCTGAAAAGAGTTCGGGAACCATTTATACGGGAGTTGTTAAAGGAATCATGAATTGTACCATTTGTGGTGTTTCTGCTGATAATGTTGAAGATCTGGTTGCTGAGAACTGGACCCTTTCATTTTTTGACGAAAATGATGAGCATGGCCCCCTTTGTCCTGCCTGCTCTGAAATACTGCTTCATATGGCACATGACGGCGAATATGAGCTTAAAAGGGAGTATCACGGGAAGGTGACTTTTAATGACCAGATAGAATATATGGATGATGATCCCCTCTGCGATATAGTCCTGGGATATATTCTTAACTGAAGATGTCCCTGCTCAAAGGCTGTCATACGTTACTATGCTGACTTTATAAAACTGCCTGAGCGCATTTACCCTTTACAATTTTTTGTCTTTATAGATTAAACTCAAAAATATACAGTATGTTATTTCACCGATCAGAAAAAGGTAATAATCTTGAGATATAAACGCCTTGACAACCACGATATTGAAATGCTTAAGGGTCTTACTGCCCCTGACAGGTTTTCTACCGGTGAGTCAGTTAAAACGCTTCATGCAAGGGATCAATCCCGCCATGTTTGCATGCTGCCAGAGGCAGTGCTCTGGCCGCTAAATGAATCTGAGGTATCAAATATCCTTAAACATGCCAATGAACAGCGAATCCCTGTTACTGCCTGGGGGGCCGGGAGCAGCCTTGAGGGGAATCCCCTGCCTGTGTTTGGCGGCATAGTACTTGATTTTTCTATGATGAACAGGGTTTTAGATATAAGGGAAGAGGATTTTCAGGCAGATGTGGAGCCTGGCGTTATATACAAGGAGTTAAACAGGAAGCTCAAACACAGGGGGCTCTTTTTTGCCCCTGACCCCGGAGCTGACGCTACCATAGGAGGCATGATAGCAAACAATTCAAGCGGGATCCGCACAGTTAAATACGGGGCAACCAGGGCAAATATCCTTCGTCTCTCGGTAGTACTCGCAAATGGTGAGATTATAAAGACAGGCACACGCGCATCAAAGACATCATCAGGTTATGATCTTATAAACCTGATCACAGGCTCAGAGGGCACCCTCGGGATAGTAACAGGTGCCACGATCAGGCTTAGAGGCCTGCCCGCAGAATCTTCAGCCGCCATTGCCTCATTTCCTTCCATTGAAAAAGCAGGTAATGCCGTTTTTGAGATCATGAAATATGGCCTTGATCCTGCTGCGCTTGAACTTCTTGACAGGGAGTGCGTTAAGCTCATTAACCGTAACAGGGATATGGGCCTTGAGGAGGAGCCAACCCTCTTTATGGAATTTCACGGCCCATCTGTAAATTACCTCTCTGAGGTTATGGATGCAGCAAAGGAATTCTGCCTTGGTAATGGTTGTATAAATTTCAGTTCAGGCATAGGCAGGGATGAAAGGGATAATTTTTTCAGTGCAAGGCATCATTTAAGTGAGATGATTGTCCAGAATCACCCCGGTTACTCATTTCTTTCAGGCGACACAGCTGTCCCGGTCTCCGCTTACCCTGAGATAATTGCACTGGCAAGGGAAGAGATAAAAAAGAGTGAGATTACTGCCTATATATTCAGCCATGCAGGGGATGGAAATCTCCATCTGAAATTTGCAGGCAGAAAAGGGGACAAGGAAGAGTGGCAGGCAATAGACGAGATAAATCACAGGATAATATCAAAGGCCATATCCCTTGACGGTACTGCCACTGGTGAGCATGGGGTTGGCATTGGTAAACGTGCATTTATGGCTGAAGAGCATGGGAACAGCCTGATATGGATGAAAAAGATAAAGGAGCTGTTTGACCTGAACGGGATTTTAAACCCGGGCAAGATCTTTCCGGATTATGACTTACACTCGAACCCTCTTGGCCTGCCGTAGCTTTAGCAAAGGCGGATGACCCCCGGACCCCTTGAACCCTTAAACTTTAAATATATGATAACCAACAACTCATACATAAACGAACTTATTAAGCTGATGTCAGCCGGTAACAGGGATATCTCTGTCTCCGGTATAGATAATGCTGCCAGGTCATACCTTATATCAGGGCTGCTCATTGAACAGGAAAGCCCCTTTCTCATTATCCTGCCCACTGCAAAGGAGGCGGCCAGGCTTATGAGGGAGCTTCAGTTTTTTCTCCCTCAGGGTTTTGTTTCAGGGGGGCAGCAGGAAAAGAGGCTCTTTGATTTCCCGGCCTATGACCTCTCACCCCTTACTGGTTTAAGCCCGCACAGGTACATCATAAACCGCAGGTTACAGGCACTCTATGCACTGACATCCTGTAAAAACCCGGTAGTTGTTACATCGTTAGAGGCCATGCTTTTAAAGATTATCCCCAAGAAGGCCCTGCTTAGAACACTTGAATACCTTGAGCCGGGTGAGGATTTTCCACGTGACGATCTTATCAGAAAACTTGAGACAGGGGGGTATCTCCGCACTGCACTTGTGGAAGAGCCGGGCGATTATTCTGTGCGTGGTGGTGTAATAGATATATTCCCGCCGCTCTATGAGATGCCCATCCGCCTTGAGTTCTGGGGGGACAGGCTTGAGTCCATACGCCATTTTGATCAGGTCTCACAACGCTCAACAGACCGGCTAAAGGAGATGATCCTTTTACCATCAAGTGAGGTCATCATGGATGATGAGGCCATGATGCGGGCAAGGTCTATGGGGCGTCTCCCTGAACAGGCAGGAGAAGGGGCAAGCTTCCCCGGTCAGGAGGCGTGGCTGAACCATTTTTACCCTGAACTCAACAGCCTGTTTGATTATTTTCCCTCCACCGGGATCATCCTTCTTATGAACAGTGACAGGATCGAGACAGATAAGGAAAAATTCCAGTTCAGGTTTGACAGGGACAGGGAAAAATTTCGTGAAGAGGCGGAAAACAGGGGCACTATCTTCCCTGATATAGAAGGGGTGCTTTTAACCGACAAGGAATTTGAAGAGGGCATAAATACCCGTCAGAAGATAAGTTTCAACAGTCTTTTACTGGGCACACCTGAGGAGCTGTCAAATACAATAGAGATTAAGGGCGCCCATGACATAGAGTTCGAATTTGACCTGAGGCTCACAGGCAAGGGACGTGTATCAATGGCCCCACTTGCAGAGAGGATATCAGTATGGATGAACCAGGGCGGAAGCATCATTCTTGTATGCAGGACAGAGCAGCAGGCATCAAGGCTGGCAGAAATACTGAATAACTACAATGTTCAGATAGATGAAACAGTGGATAGTTTTTTTGCGGTCTCACCCAGGAAGAGGCTGCACATCTGCATTGGAAGGCTCCAAAAGGGGTTCGGGTGGGAGGACATCGGCCTCTATGTGATAAGCGAGGATGAGATATTCGGGCCCAAACGGGCAAGGTCAAGAAAGAAGAGCGAAGAGGGAGGTATAGACTGGACATCCTTTGGCCAGCTTTCAGTCGGCGACCTTGTTGTGCATGAGGATCATGGTATAGGCCAGTATGGCGGACTTATAAGGATGGAGATACAGAACAAGATAAATGATTTTGTTCTTATCGAGTATGCAGGGACTGATCGCCTCTATATCCCTGCTGACCGCATAAGTATAATGCAGAAATATGTGGGGGCCGATGATAAAAATCCCAAGCTTGATCAACTGGGCGGAAAGGCATGGAAGGTAGTAAAACAGAAGGCCAAAAAGGCCATCATGGAGATAGCAAGGCAGCTTGTTGATATCTATGCAATAAGAAAATACAGGGAGGGGTTTGCCTTTTCACGCCCGGACAGCTTTTTCAGGGAGTTTGAGGCCACGTTTGAACATGAAGAGACATCCGATCAGATAAAGGCGATTGATGATGTGCTGTCGGATATGGAATCCATAAGACCCATGGACAGGCTCATATGCGGTGATGTGGGTTATGGCAAGACAGAGGTGGCCATTAGGGCCGCTTTCAAGGCGGTTACTGACGGCAAACAGGCGGCAGTGCTGGTGCCCACAACGGTGCTAGCTGAGCAGCACTATGAGACATTCAAAACTAGAATGAAGCCCTTTAATGTGGAGGTGGATGTCTTAAGCCGTTTCAAGAGCGCAAAGGAGCAGAAGGAGACCATAGCCCGTGTACGCGCGGGGCATGTGAATGTACTCATAGGCACCCACAGGATACTCTCAAAGGATATTGGGTTTAAGGACCTGGGCATACTTATAATTGATGAAGAACAGCGCTTCGGCGTAAAGCAGAAGGAGAGATTAAAGGAGTTCAGGGCGGTTGTTGATGTGCTTGCACTCACGGCAACCCCCATACCACGCACCTTGCATCTCTCCCTTATGGGCGTAAGGGATTTGAGCATCATTGAGACCCCGCCTGAAGACAGGCTTGCCATACAGTCCTATCTTTTACCATTTGATGAGGCAACCATTAAGCATGCAATAGAAAATGAGATGGAGAGGGGAGGGCAGGTATTTTTTGTCCATAACCGTGTTAAGTCCATAGACAACATTGCAGGAAAGATCAAAAAAATCGTGCCCAATGCAAGGCTTGCCATAGGCCACGGCCAGATGAAACCGGATGATCTTGAAAATACCATGATGCGGTTTTTAAGAAAAGAGGTGGATGTGCTGGTATGCACCACCATAATAGAATCGGGCCTTGATATACCATCAGCCAATACCATCATAATCAATCAGGCAGAGCGTTTCGGGCTTGCACAGATATATCAGCTCAGGGGCCGCGTGGGGAGGTCATCTGAAAGCGCCTATGCCTATCTGCTTTTATCAAAAAAGGCCAACCTGACAAGAGAGGCAGAAAAGAGACTCAAGGCGCTCATGGATTTTTCACAGTTAGGCGCAGGTATCCATCTTGCCATGCATGACCTCAAGATAAGGGGAGGCGGAAATATCCTGGGCTTCAGCCAGTCAGGGCACATTGCCTCAATAGGGTATGAGCTTTACATAAAGCTTACAGAGGAGGCCATAGCAGAATTAAAAGGCGAAGAGTATCAGCAGGAGATAAACCCTGAGATCAATGTGGAGGTCTCTGCCTACCTGCCTGAGGAGTATGTCTCTGACATAGATGTAAGGCTTAATATATACAGGAGGCTATCAAGCCTTAAAGAGGATGATGACCTGAAAAAAATGTCTGATGAGATCATAGACAGGTTCGGGCCGCCTCCAAAGGCGGTATCAAACCTGTTAAAGGTTATGGAGGTAAGGCTTCTGATGAAGCGGAAAGGCATAGCCCGCCTTGATGTAAAGGAGGATGCCCTTATGTTCACATTCAGCCAGATAAAAGATATAAATCCTAACGATGTGGTAAGGATGATAGAGAGAAAGCGGCCAAGATTCAGCCTTCTTAACGATTCAAGGTTAAAGGCCAGAATAAAAAAGACAGATCACCTGGGCGCACTCAACGAGGCCAAGAGCGTTATTAATGAGTTTGATTTTATTTAAAGACTAGCCCGCCGGTATTGCAAGCATCTTTTCTACTGCAATCCTTGCCCTGTTGGCTGTCTCTTCTGGCACCTTCACTATGGTCTTCATCTGTTCAAGGGCCTTTACAACATCAAGGAGCCCGGTCTTTTTCATGTTCGCACAGATCATATCAGGGTCAGCAGGGATAAACTCTTTGTCCGGGTTTGCCTTTTTAAGAGGGTGAATGATACCTGTCTCTGTCCCGATTATAAACTTTTTATGAGATGAGTTTCTAATAAAGGCAATAATGCCTGAGGTACTCTTTATCTCGTCAGCGAGCGCCAGCACCTCGGGTGTGCATTCGGGGTGTGCAAGAAAAAGGGCATCAGGGTTTTTCGCCTTTACCTTTTTTACCTGTGATGGTTTCAGATTATTATGTGTGGGGCAAAATCCATTCCACCATGTTATCCGCCTCTGTGTCCTGCTTTTGGCATACTGGGCAAGATTCCTGTCGGGTGTCATGAATATCTCTTTATCAGGGTCTATACTCTCCACAACCTTTACAACGTTTGCCGAGGTGCAGCATATATCGCTTTCAGCCTTTACATCAGCAGTGGTATTTACATAACTCACAATAACCCTGCCCGGGTTTTTCTTCTTTTCCTCTATCAACTCACGGGCAGTAATCATATCCGCCATAGGGCACCCTGCGGCAGCAACAGGCAGAAGGACTGTTTTATTGGGTGATAATATCGACGCGGTCTCCGCCATAAAATGCACACCACAGAATACAATAACATCCTTCTCGGTCTTTGATGCCTTTATGGATAGCTCAAGCGAGTCACCACACAGGTCTGCCACATCCTGTATCTCGGCCCTCTGGTAATTGTGGGCAAGAAGGATTGCATTCTTTTCCTTTAAAAGCCCCCTTATTTTTTTCTTCAGGTCATCAATATGTTCTATGGTTGTTCCCATCTTAATACCCCTGATAATTCAATTTATTTTAATCCATCATATATGTTATCATTCTGGAAATCCATACTATAGGATGAATCATTACAGGTCAAGCAAGGTTTTAGTTAGTGTTCATCCTGAAAGAGATAGTATTTAGGTGGAGCTTTCATCTGTGAGCAGATTCTTTGTTTTGAATGCCTTTTGCTGAAAGCTGAAGGCTGATAGCTTAATTTATAAGTATCGAATTAAATGAAATTGGGAACTGATATAGAAAAATATAAGAACAGAGCGAAGGTGAATTACACCCCTTCCATGAAGGCATCCATAAACGACGGGATGAGCCATGCTGTCATGATGGGGTGCGGTGAAAACTATTTTGGTGTCTTCAGTATCTTTCTTAAGGCCACAACCATCCAGGTCGGCCTCATAGCCACCCTGCCGCAACTTCTCGCATCAATTATTCAGTGGGCAGGTGCAATAAACCTTGACAGGATACAGAGCAGAAGGAGTGTTGTAGCAACAGGTGCATTTATACAGGCCCTTGCATTCATCCCCATTGCGTTTCTATTTTTTCTCTTTGATATAGGGCAAATATCAGTGATGTTTCTCCTCCTGATGGTGATTATCTACTTTTGCGCGAACGGGGCTACAGTGCCAGCCTGGAACAGCCTCATAGGCGACCTCATTCACCCGAATGTAAGGGGCCGATTTTTCGGAAAGCGCAATACCCTGACCGGGATGAATACCTTTATTGCCCTGACCCTGTCCGGGCTTATGCTCCATGTTTTTAAGAAACAGGGCTACCCGGAGTTCGGATACCTGATAATCTTTACTGTAGCATGTTTTGCCAGGCTGCTCTCAGTTTACTGGATCAGAAGATATGATGATCCGCCGCTTTCTATCACCCCTGACCAGGTCTTTACCTTCAGACAGTTTTTAAGAAGGTCACCCTATTCCAATTTTGCCAAGTTCGTATTCTTTGTTGCCATGATTAACCTGGGGGTATCATTTTCTGCACCCTACTTTTCTTTATATATGCTCAGGGACCTGGATTATAGCTACATGGCATATACCTTTGTCATTGCTGTAGGCAATATTGCCCAGTTTCTGACATTCAGGCACTGGGGAGGCATCAGCGACAGGTTCGGCAATAAAAAGATACTTAACCTCTGCGGATGGGGCATGTCACTTGTCCCCATCATGTGGGTGGGGCCTGCCAATATATATTACTTTATTTTTATACAGATATACGGGGGGATAATCTGGTCAGGTTTTAACCTGGCCATTGCAAATTTCCTGTTTGATGCGGTAACGCCCCCTAAAAGGGCAAGGTGTGTAGCCTACCAGGGGCTCATGAACGGCATCGCAATCTTCACAGGCTCTCTCATGGGGGGGCTTACAGCCAGCCATCTGCCTGATTCCATTAATTTCGGCCTGTTTATCTGGAGGCCTGTATCCATGCTGCTCATGGTCTTCCTGATATCAGGGGTTATAAGGTTTATAGCGGCATACATATTCCTAAAAAAATTCAGGGAGGTGAGGGAGGTAGAACCCATAAGTGAGGGCGAGCTGATATTCAGGATCAGCCATATCAAACCTATTGCAGGGGCAACATTCAGCCTCACCACAGGGCTCTTTAATCCGCAGAAAAAAAAGGCTGATAAGGATCAGGATCAGTAAAAAAAGGCAAGCCAGACAGTTTCCTCTTCTGCTGATGTCCATTCCACCCTGTGCAGGGTATGGGAAGGGATTTCTATATAATCCCCTGGCAGCATCTCAAGTATCCGGTCGCTCTCTTTAAATAGGATAGCAGCCCTCCCCCTGAGCAGGATAACAAACTCGGTCTTGTCCTGGTCATACCAGAACCCTGGAGGGGAGGCATGCCCCCTTGATATGATACGCTCAACAGCAACCCCCTTTTCAGCGCTGCCGGTGATTTTTTCTATCAGCTCATCAGGCAGATCAGAAGGGATGCCTTTATAAATATTATTCATGAAATATATTGTGCCCTCCATCAGAGATGGTTACACTATCATTTTTCAGGACAAATTCCAAACATGAACTAGCTGTTAATCTGATCAAGTAAGGTAAAAAGGCTTTATTCAGGAGTAACAGCCTTTAAAAATATGGTAACTCCATATGGGTGCCCGTTTTTATATTGCTTGACAATTCACCCTCCTTTTTCTAAAAACTCCGGGTAAAATTTAATTTGCATACCATTATTGATCTTGCCTAACGTATTGAAATAAAACTATCTTTCAGTATGCGGCATTTTTAATAAATCGGGGGTTAAAGAAATATTTTACCAGCGAGTGCCCTGGTCTAGTATTTTTTAAGGAAACATAATGAATCGAAAAACAGAAAAATATATAGCCTTTTGCGCAGGAGCAGTTCTTTTTTGTGTCGGGGTGGTATCTTATGCCGCATTCCCTAAAATAATTATGGAGAGGCCTGTCAGGATCATGTTTCAGACAAGTGGAGGGAATGTGCTCTTTTCACATAATGTACATGCGGATAAGGAAAACTACGGGCTTGACTGTGCTGACTGCCATCCTGCATGGAGCAACGATGAGGCTGAAAGGCCAGGTTCATGTTCAGGATGTCATAATGTTAAAAGTACTGAAGATGGGATGCTCAAGCGGTCAGATGCCCTTCATACCCTGTGCAGGGGATGTCATGAAGAGGGCGGGCACGGGCCTGTTGAAAAGTGCACGGACTGCCATGTCCTTTAAGGAGAGAGGTTCAAGGCAGGTTGTTTTACTGTTGTGCAGGAGGAAGAGATGATTAAGAAACCATTTTTCAGCATGGGTGCCCCCCGGCTTAAATATCCGGTTGTAAAAAGACCTGATCCAGGTTTTGACAGCATTCCATTACCTGAAAGGGTGACTGTTTATATAAAAAGGCCCTTGTCACCTGCTGTTGAAGGGTTAATCCAGGCTGGGGAGAGGGTAAAGACAGGCAGCAGGCTCTTTTTTGATGATGAGGGCTCCTGTTTCCTTTCGCCAGTCACCGGCACCATAGCATCCCTGGATGAATTTGCCGGTTATATGGATACCAGATATACATCTGTCACAATTGAAACAGCATCAGATGAAGAGGTACATGAAGACATAAAGGGACTTTCCAGTGTATTTTCTCCTGAAAATGCCGCAGCCTTTCTTGCGGATCTGCCCGGCTCTCCTGATTTCAAATCCTTTTTAAAGAGGAAGGAGCCCTATGAGGCTATTATTGTTGAGGGGGTTGATGACGATCTCCTAATAAGGGTGAATCAGGCGGTCCTTGAAGGGGAGCTTAAGGATGTGCTTGAAGGGATTCAAATACTCAAAAAGCTTACCGGTGTTGAACAGGTATATATTTCAGCGCTACCCTCTTCTTCATTAAGGATGAAATCCGGTGATGTTGATGTAATTGAAGTCAGTGAACAGTATCCATCTGCTCTTCCTGAGATGATTATGAAAAATAAACTCAAGAGGGTCGTTCCTGCCGGTAAAAAATGCAGTGATTCAGGTGTTGGCTTTATTAAGGCAGAGGCTGTAGCCTCACTTGCGAAGTTAATAAATAAAGGCGAGGTACCTGTCTATAAGGTGGTTACAGTTATTGATAAAAAGGGCTCAGCCAGGAACCTCAGGGTAAGGATCGGAACAAAGGTTTGTGATATATTAAGTCACCTTGGGATAAGCACCTCTTATGGAGACAGGATAATCGCGGGCGGCCCCATGAGGGGAAAAAGCATCTATTCGGAAGATATGCCTGTGCTGTGGGATACAGATGCCATCATGGTTCAGCCTGGCAGAGAAATAACACCATGTCATGACACACCATGCATAAACTGCGGCGAATGTGTGCGCGCATGCCCTGCAAATATCCCTGTTAATATGCTTATAAGACTTCTGGAAAACAGGCTTTATGAGATGGCGGTCAGTGAGTATGATCTTCTTTCATGCATAGAATGCGGTCTATGCTCTTATGTCTGCGTGGCGAGGATCCCCCTCTTTCAATATATAATGCTGGGTAAAAACGAATACCTCAAACTGAAGAGCTCGGAGGGATCCAATGTTTAAGCAGAAGCTGTTCGTAAGCTCTCATGCCCCTTTTTTCCATAACGGTGCAAGCGTAAGAGGAAGAAGCTTTAATACCATACTCGCGGCACTGCCCGCCATTTTTATGGGGATATATCAATATGGCCTGCCCGCTGTTGCTGTTATTGCCCTCTCAATTTCATCTGCATTGATCTGGGAACTAATAATGAACCTTGCCATGAAAAGGGATATCAGCATAGGTGATGGAAATGCAGCAGTAATCGGCCTTATCTTTGCGATGATGATGCCTGCAACAACCCCCTGGTGGGCGGTTATTACAGGCACCTTTATAGCCATTGTTATAGGTAAACAGATATGGGGCGGGATAGGCTGTAATCCACTGAACCCGGCCCTTGTGGCTATTGCGATTATTACTATTGCATGGAAGGGACTTACAGATTTTGATCAGGCCCTTGTAGATTACAATCTGGGGTTCAGCATGATTTACCCCCTTGGGGAGCTCAAACGTTTCGGGGCATCAATGGTAACCAATAACGAAATAAAAGGGCTATTTATGGGCATGCAGGCGGGAGGTATAGGCTCAACCTTTGGCCTTGGCCTTGTTATAGGCGGGGTTTACCTGCTGATACGCGGGATAACAAGATGGGAGATATCCATCTCTTTTCTACTTGGTATATACCTTACCGCCCTGATTTTTCACCATGCTGATCCTTTAAAATATGCTGACCCCATGTTTCATATTGTTACAGGGTATACGCTCCTTGGGGCATTTTTTCTCATCACCGAGGATTCATCATCACCTGTGAATTTCATCCCGATGATTTTATTTGGTATTATGGCAGGGGTGATGACTGTGCTGATCAGAAATATAGGCGCATATGCGGATGGTACTGTTTTCGCTATACTGCTTATGAATGTGGCCAACCCCCTGCTTGACAAGATCAGGCCAGCGGCGCTTGGAAAGGGGGGTGTGAATGCGTGATGTAATAAAACTCTTTCTGATAGTGACCATTTTCAGCGCCGTATCAGGCTGGGCCCTTGCCACAGTCAGAAACCTCACGGCAGAAAGGGTAGAGATACAACAGCTTACCTATATAAAAGGCCCTGCCCTTAAAGAGATACTGGCCGGTAGCACAAACGATCCGATTACTGACAGGCTCAAGGTGCCTGATGGCAAAAAACAGATTGATGTCTTTACCGGTGTGTTTGACAGCAGAAAAAACACTGTTGCCTTTGAGGTGACAGGTAAGGGCTATGGCGGGAATATCGGTATTATGGTGGCCTTTAATATAGAAACTGACGAACTGGCAGGGATTGGGGTAACTACCCACAGTGAGACCCCTGGCCTTGGTGCGCGCGCCAAAACAGAGCCATCTTTCCGTGCACAGTTTAAGGGTATATCGATTAATAAACCTGTTAAGGTCAGGCCCGAAGGCGGGGATATAGATGCCCTGAGTGGCGCTACTGTTACATCAAAAGGTGTATGCTCCGGGGTTAACAATTCCATAGAGATATATAAAAGAGTTAAAAGCGAGATACTGAAGAATATTAAAGGGTAGGCAGGCAGGGAGAAAAGAGTCATGGCAAAGAGTTTTGTTCAGGAGTTTACAAAGGGTTTATGGGCGGAGATCCCCCCATTCAGGCTTGTGTTAGGGTTGTGTCCTACCCTTGCGCTTACAAAAAGCCTTGAAAACGGGATAGGCATGGGGGTTGCCTTTACCTTTGTCCTGATCCTCTCAAATATTCTTATTTCCATGCTCAGGAATGTGATCCCCAAACAGGTAAGGCTTTCATGCTACATAATAGTCATTGCAACATTTGTTACTATTGTTGAACTGCTTATGCAGGCATATGCATTTCCTCTCTATCAAAAACTGGGTATTTTTATACCTCTTATTGTTGTTAACTGCATAGTCCTGGGAAGGGCAGAGGCATTTGCAGCAAAGAACAGGGTTATGCTCTCTATAGCTGACGCGCTTGGCATGGGTATCGGTTATACACTGGCCCTTGGTGCACTCGCTGCCTTCAGGGAGATCTTCGGTGCAGGGACCTTGACATTCCCATTTATCAATTATTCAATACATAATGTACTCGGGGCATCATATAAACCATTTGTCTTTCTGGTAGAGGCGCCCGGCGCATTTGTGTGCCTGGGGCTCATGCTCTGTGTAATGAACATGCTTGGCAGGAAGTAAATGAAAAAGGGCTAAGGAGAATCAAATGGGTGATTATTTTTTACTGGCAATAAGCTGCATATTTGTAAATAACATACTTCTGGCCCAGTACCTTGGTAACTGTCCCTTTCTTGGTGTTTCAAAAAAGATGGAAACAGCAACAGGAATGGCAATGGCTGTTATTTTTGTGCTGGTGTTGGCCGGGTCAATTACCTGGGCCATCAGCCATTTTATCCTTAAACCTTTTGACCTGGAATATCTTCAGACATTATCATTTATCCTGGTTATTGCATCCCTTGTATCCTTTGTTGAGCTGTTTTTAAAGAAATCCATTCCTGCCCTCTATTCAGGTCTGGGTATATTCCTGCCTCTTATCACAACCAACTGTGCGGTAATGGGTGTATGCCTTATCAACATTAAAGAAGATTACAGCTTTCTTCAGACCCTGGTCTCATCCTTTACATACCCTGCGGGTTTCGGGCTTGCGCTTGTCCTCTATGCGGGCCTTCGTGAACGTATTCTGCTTGCAAGGGTACCAAAACCCCTGCAGGATACCGCCATAGGTCTTGTAGGGGCAGGCATGATGTCACTTGCCTTTATGGCCTTCAAGGGGATGGCATAGACAGTATGACAGATATATTTTTCCCCACTAGATAGTTTAATCTCTTAAACGAGGGAGCAAGGGTTATCACCTGAAGATCGTTCAGGCGCATTCGATACGATTCTTGTCATATGAGGGATATATTTATCCCTGGTATCTTTTCTCCTGTCAATTAACTTCAGGATAATAAATGAGATAAAAAGAAAAATGGCGCCTGTAATAATTGCGGTTAAGGATGGGTCTGTGTGCAAAAGAGTTGAAAGGTAGTTGCCCATGAAGGCCCCTGCCATGAGTGACGCAACAGGGAAGATATATATCATGAGAGAGAGCGCTATGAATGTGCCTTCTGGTACACTCACCTCAACAAGGTCGCCCACCTCTGCATTAAGGCTGTTTTTTACCTCAATGACCATGTTCTTTTCAGGGACACTGCATGAATCCTTTGATGTACAGTGGTTGCATGCGCTGCTTTTTACCACCTTTATGAGTGCGCTGCCCCTTTTTATTCTTTCTACCAGCCCCTGTTCTGAAATCATGGTTATCTTCCTTTATTATCAATTCAGGTAGCATATTCATGTAAAAACCTGTCAAAGTCAAGGTAATGGTATCTATTTGTGACCGGTATTTATATAGAGACAAGGCATGCCTCTACAAGGTTGTTTATAATCCTCCATATTAATACAATTTCTTTTGGACACTAAAGAAAAATTATTTTACTATTAAACCAACTTGATAGACCTTATAAAGGAGACCAAAATGTCAAAGCCAGTGTATATACAATCATTCCGGTACAAAACGATTTATTTTGTCATCTTCTTTTTTATTCTTCAGTTTTTTTCTGTTTCTGCCCTTTATGCCGCCGAAAAGAGGGCAATAGGCGAAGGCGAAAAGAATAATATCTTTAACCTCTATGACGTTGAACGTGGAAAGGTCAATAAAGAGGGTAATGTTTATAATCAGCATGGCAGCATACTGGGCTTTGTTGATGAAGAGGGGATAATCTACAACATAAGTAAAATCAAAATTGGTAAGGTGGAACCGGATGGAGCCATCCTGAATCAGTCTGATACTAAACTTGGATCTGTAAATGAAAATGGAGAAATATTTAATGTTAGCTCAAGAAAGATAGGCCAGGTTAAGGATATAAATGATATAAAGCTGATTGGCGGTGCTGCGCGCCTGATATTTTTCTAGTAAAGCCGCAAAATATTATGGATACGAATAATGTAATGCCTGTCGGGGTCTTTGATTCCGGTGTGGGCGGGTTGTCAGTTCTGCGATGCATGCGTGATGAATTGCCCAGTGAAAATTTCTTATACGTGGCTGATTCAGGGTATGCCCCATATGGTGACAAGCAGGCTGAATGTATAGAAAAACGTGCCTTTACGATTACTGAATTTCTGATAGGAGAGGGCGCCAAGGCCATTGTTGTGGCATGTAACACTGCAACCGCTGTTGCCATAGCAAAATTAAGGTCTGTATTTGACACCCCGATTATCGGCATGGAGCCCGGTGTAAAACCAGCTATAGCTGAAACACAGTGTAAGATAGTAGGCATCATGGCAACCACAGAGACTTTGAAGAGCGAGAAATTCAGGCTCCTTGTTAACAGGTTCTGCAATGGCTGCACCATTGTCACCCAGGCATGCCCGGGGCTTGTGGAACAGGTGGAGAGGTTTGATCTTGAGGGCAAAAAAACCTTTCAACTGCTTGAAAGATATGTTGGGGAATTACTTGATAAGGGAGTAGACATAATCGTTCTGGGTTGCACACATTACCCGTTTTTATCTGGGAAAATTCAGGAGATAGCAGGTAATGGCGTTAAGGTTATTGATACAGGAGTGGCAGTGGCAAGGGAGGTCAGGAGAAGGCTTGAGGCAGGGCGCATACTTGATGATCGGGGGAATAAAGGTAATGAGCAATTCTGGACGAGCGGGCATGTGGATAATGTGCAAAACATTATCAGGCAGCTCTGGAAAGGTGATGTAGTAGTAAAATTGCTTCCTTAAATAAAACATGTCCAATATTATCAATTGCTTAATTTATTTAGGATGCTGAATTGTGAAAGTCGGTTTACCCCTCCGTGGGTCAGTATAGATATTACAATTAGAACTTAGTGCCTTTTCTTTGGCTGAAATGAAATTATCTTACCAGTGCGGCTGATTGCCTATCCTGTATCCCATCACCTCCAGTGTGTCGTTAACAACCAGTATTGCTTCAGGATCAATATCCCGGACAATTTTTTTCAGGGGGGGGAGTTCATTGAAGGAGATGATCGTATAAAGGATATTCTCCTCTTTTTCTGTATAGGCACCTCTGCCGGAGAGAATTGTTACCCCCCTCTGGATCTGTTCCATGATAACCTTTGATATCTGTTCCCACCTGGAGGATATGATAAGCACTGTCTTGCGCTGGCTCAGGCCTGTAACAACAATGTTTGTAATGTTGGAGCTGATAAATATGAAAATCAGGGTATACAGCGCCCTTTCAATGGGAAAGAGAGCTGCTGCAGCAGCAAGAAGCGCAACATTGAATAAGAGAATCGTGGTGCCGAGACGTATTGAGAATAAACTCAGGAACATCACAGAGAGGATGTCGAGCCCCCCGCCCGAACCCTGTGACCTGAGCGTGATGCCGGTTCCTGTACCCATGATGATCCCCCCAAGTATGGCAGCAAGGATTTTATCATTGAGCGGCACCTGAAATTTTACATATACAAGGGCAATAGAAAAGAAGATCATGCCGGGGATGCTGTAAAGAAAAAATCTGCGACTGACAAACATGTAGCCAAGTATATATACTGGTATGTTCAGGATAAAAAAGATGATTGAAACAGGTGCCCATGGGATAATGTAGTGTACAAGAAGGGCTATCCCGGTGAACCCTGCACCGAAAAATTCCATTGGGAGCAGAATGGAGTTGACTGCCCCTGCGCCAAGAACGCTTCCTGTGGCAATCAGCAGAAGATTCCATGAAACATGACCGGCGGTTTTTAATCTTTTGTTTTCTGTTACTGGCAAATTCTGCCCCTTATTTCACTAATATATTATCCGCTTTTATTTCTGAAGTTTCAGGAACATCAGGACGCCCGCCCCGATTAATGCCCCGATACTTATGATCATGGTAACAACCGGTAGACTGAAACCATGATTAAACATAACCCCTACGATAACCGGTGAGAGGTATGCACCACCACGTCCTATGCCAAGCACGAATCCGGTGCCCGATGCCCTCACATGGGTAGGAAAGGCAGCCGGGAAGAGGGCATACATGCCCACAATACCTGCGTTCCCAAAAAAACCGCTCAGGACAGCAAAGAATGCAAAGTAGTTTAGGTCAGTTGTCGTCCCCAGAATGGTGATGAAAACAGCTGAAAAGATGAGGGTTGCCACAGTAAGTATCTTCACGCTTACCCGCAGGGTCAGTAACCCAAGGATTATTCCACCCAGTGCCCCGCCAATATTAGCAAACATCATCATTTGAGCCCCGTCTGCTGATGCAAAACCCATCTTTACCACTACCTTGGGTACCCATTTGAGTACGAAGTAATAGGTGCTGATCTGTAAAAAATAGGCAATGCTTATTATTGTTGTAATTCGGATCATGGAAGATGAAAACAAATCGCTGTAGGATTTATTTCTTGTTTCTACTGTCACATCCGGCAGCATTGTAACAATCTCATGTCCGATGCTTTTAAGTGTCTTGTTAACCTTGTCCAGTGCACCTTTCGGTTGTTTTCGTATAAGCCAGTGTACTGTTTCAGGCACCACAAAATAAAATAAAGGGACAAAGGCAAGCGTTAAAACAGCGCCGAAATAGAATATCAGGCGCCAGTCACCATATGTATGCAATAGCCATCCGGCAATCTTTGATCCCACAATACCGCCTAAGGGGTAGCCGATAGCCATGATGGAAATACAAAGCGCCCTGTTTTTTAAATTTGAGAACTCCGCTGTTATCGCTGTGATAGAGGCCAGAAGCCCGCCAATCCCTAAGCCTGTTATAATCCTGTAGATCGATAACTCTACTACATTTGCGGATTGAGTTACCATGAACATACCTAAAGCCATCATCACCAGGCAAACCAGCATTGTTTTCCTGCGTCCTGTAGCATCGGCCACCCAGCCCAGCGCTATAGAACCTATCCCCATTCCTATAAGTTCCATGGAGAGGATAAATCCTACCACTGTATCATTCAGGCCCCATTCCCTTGCAATATCAGGGGCTGCTAAACTTATTGACAGTACATCAATGCCATCCATTGCGTTCAACCCGACAGTTATGGCAATGATAAAAATCTGCAAGAGGCTCATGGGTGATTTATCTATGATTTCACGCGGGTCAGGGTTTAAAATTGTCTTATCGTTTGCAGTCATGGTTTCCCCCTTTAAAAATCAGGTCATTGCTTATGCTGAATGATTCACAGCCTCGCAGTCATTCAGGAGCATGTCATGGTAAATTGTTTTATAAACCTATTTTTTATCCACCGGGTATAAAGCCTCTATCCACCCCTGTATTGCAGGATGCTTTAGCACCTTTACATCATTGTATCCCATTTTCATGAGCTGTTTTGCAAAATCATTGCTGTCAGCTTCTCCTTCTCCGCATGCGCAGTATGTTACAATTGGTATACCGCTCGGTATCACCCACACATCTTCCAGTACAAGCTGTGATTTCCAGGGTATGGAGATAGCGCCCTTGATATGACCTTTTTCATAGATATTGAGGGGCTGTACATCTATGATGGTTACCTCAACCTTCTCATCAATCATCTTTTTCAGCTCTTTAATTGTTAATCTCGGAATCCCATCATTTTCACCATAGCTGTTGATAGCAGGTGAGATAGAGAACAAGAAAAGGAGGATAAATAATGCGGCACTTGAAAGTTTTTTGGCTCTTTTTATTTTCATGGTTGCTCCTTTCAGTAATAGCAGGATATTATTTGTTACTTCACTTTTGATGAACTTTTTTAAGTCATCAGTGACATAAATGGATTTCATCATATTGTATATAATACTATTTATCAACCAGCATGCTTGATATCAAGGTGAAATTGCACCTTTTGAATATCCAATTACCCATAATTTTTTATACTGCTTGACATAAAAGGTGCGGCAACTTTGTAAATACATATTAATGATATATAATGCATACATGCATATAGTAAAGTGATCAACCGGGTCAAGAAAAAACTGGGCAGAATCATTTTAGATCAACAGAAAAGGAGGATGATGTTATGTCGCGTTTTATAAAGCCAGCAGTCATGACTGCAATTGCGTTATTGCCGACCTCACTCGTCCCTTAACCGATGATGAAAAAAATCCAAAAATCAATACTGTTTCAGAACCAAAGATCGCCTTTAAGGGCAATTATGATCAGATAAATGAATTTTACTATAGAAAGGGATGGGGAGACAATCTGCCCCTGGTGCCGCCCACACAGGCCAGGGTGGATGAAATGATGAAGGGCACTGACCTTGCGCCTGATCATGTTGTTGTTAAAATCATCTCCAGAATGGGCAAGGCAACCATTGAAAAGATAGCGGTAAATTCGGTCATGGCAGGGGCACTCCCTACCCATATGCCTGTACTGATTGCAGCAGTAGAAGCGGTAACTGACCCCGGCACACGGTTTGATACATTTGAGGTTAGCACAGGTTCATGGGCTCCATTATTGATTATTAATGGCCCCATAAGAAATGCAATCAATATAAACTGCGGTTCAGGAATGATGAGCCCCTGGGAACCCCTTCATGTGGCCTTCGGCTATAAAAAAGAGTCAAGCACCGTTACAGTCATGTTCCCTAACCGCTATACACAGACAATTCCTGCTCAGACTACAGCACAGGGGGTTGCAGAGGCCCTGGCAGGTATGAACCCAGGGGCATTATCTATCATGCTGGTAATCCCTGACCATGCAAATGTCTATTCAAAGGAAGGGTGGTCAAAAA
The DNA here is from genome assembly GCA_012513605.1 of Desulfatiglans sp. Lineage (NCBI taxonomy): Bacteria > Pseudomonadati > Thermodesulfobacteriota > Desulfobacteria > Desulfatiglandales > Desulfatiglandaceae > Desulfatiglans > Desulfatiglans sp. The sequence goes on from JAAZBV010000102.1 coordinate 74,938, forward strand.
AAAGTAAAGGAATTTATCATTCAGGGTGCAGCGGGGGGTAATAACCTCAGACCTGGAAGGCTCAAAGATGAGGACTTTGCCATTGTTGTTGCCGGCGGATCTGGTGTCTGGATGGGGCTGTTACAGAGTGCAGGGGGTTTTGGGAACTCCTTTATCACACGTGAAATCAGACTGCCTGAAAGCTGGGATAGCCTGAAAGCAAAGTATGGAACTATGGTTCCGGTGCATCAAAAGTACTGATTAGTCAGAATGAAATCAAATGCCCTGCTTTAGGGCGGCAGGGTATTTGATTAAACTATGTGACGCCGCTAGTGTTTTAGACCTTTAAGCCCGCTTTCTACTGCATTTATGTAGCCGTTCATAAAGGCAATTTTGATTATCTCAAGCTGTGAAGGGGATATTTCCGCGGAGAGCGGTGTCGGGAAGATCAGCATATAGGCTATTATACATAATGCTATTGATTTTAATATCTTCATATTTTCCATCCATAAAAAAACATATCTTCTTGCCAAATGTCTTTTTCCTGTTATCTAATCGGCAAAGGATAATAAAAATACTAATAAAACTGGCGCTTGAAATTTGCCGGTAAAATAATTCCAAAAGGAATATTTACATCCTGCGAATTTACTGGTAAAAGCTCATCAATCATTTTTAGCAGGGATTTGCGGTTATGGCTGAAATAGAAAAGGAAATAATCGGTGACAGGGCTGTTACTGTTTTTAAAGTAAAAGGTAAGATGCTATTTGATCAGATAATTGATGAGATCACACAATTCTATAATAATGGCTTAACACAAAATACTATATGGGACTTTACAGGCGCTGATGGCAGACATATTACATCGGATGAAATACAGAAGATTGCCTCCCATGCAAAAGATTTTGGCCACCTGCGTGAAAATGGTAAAACCGCTTTTATAATTTCTTCCTCTCTGGCCTATGGACTTGGCCGCATGTATGACTCACTTGCTCAGGTATTTAATCACCCTGTAAAGCATGGCGTATTCAGAAATTTTGATGATGCGATTTCATGGGTTCAGGGCACGGAGATAAATTAACCATGCTTCATCGTATCTTTATGAAAATAACCTGAAAAATATATTACGTGGATATAAATATTTTTATTGACCTCCATAAATGATTTTGCTAGAAAATGTTCCTTAAAATATTTGTAGAAAATGTTCCCCGATAGCTCAGTCGGTAGAGCAGGTGGCTGTTAACCACCCTGTCGATGGTTCGAGTCCGTCTCGGGGAGCCAAACAAAATCAAGGACTTAGGACATTTTCTTAAGTCCTTTTTTCTTTATAAAAAAATCGCACCCACTGCTATACCCACCACATAAGGGTATAAAATTGAACGTTTAATAATCAGCTTTTTGTTTTACCTCTAATTGTTTTTATACAGGTATTGCATGTACCTTTAGATACTCTTATACCAACAAATTTTTGGAGGGCATTATGTCAAAAAGATTTATTACTTCATTGGTAATGACATTATTCTTTGTGGGAAACCTTTCAGCGGCAACCATAGAAATTGATTCAAAATCGAATATATATGGCGCCGGGCACTCAGAGCCCCCAGCACCAACTGGTAATACTGCTGGAGCTGGAATACTCCCACCTGAATATTACATAACTGAAAATTCACCTTACATTTTGACTTTCTCAAGCATCACAGGATTGAAATCTTATAATAGCGGGGCTAACTGGTGGGATGCAGAAGGATATCAAATATGGGCTGATAGTAGGGCCTTCCCTTCTTGGGGTGGTATATCAGGCATGGAAACAAACTCATTTCAATTCTTGGCAGGCGTTTTCCTTGATGATAATGAGCCAATAGATCCGGCACCATTAAGTCTTGATTTTGGCCCTACAGGACTGACTCGAAATTTCACAGAAGTATCTCCGGAGTTAGCTCAACTCTTTTTTATTGGTAATGGAAAGACTGATTCGGGTTTGACACAATCATTTTTTATTCCTGAAAATGCTACTCGTTTATACTTAGGATTTATCGACACAAATACAGACGTACCAACACTCCTGCCAGGGTCTTATTTTGATAATGTCGGATCAGTTACAGCCACATTTGAAATTTCTTCAACTCCAGTTCCAGAACCATCAACAATACTACTTCTTTTAACTGGAATAATTGGACTTGCAGGGTACAGATTCAGAAAGGGCGGTCGAGTGCATTAAAAACTGATGCATCGTCCATTCCTATGCTAACAGGGCTCTCAGCGTTTTTTGAGGGCCTTATTTTATTACCTGATTATAATAGTCCCACACGAATAGAGGTAGAATGGGTTTTGCACTCCATGACTATAATGTTAAAGCTACCACTTAGAACCACAACTATTGCACTTAAAGGTCTTTGAAATATGTCCAATAGCAAATACTCCAATTAATGCCGCTGAACCTACTTTATTTTTAAGAGATATTTTTTCAATGTCGCTTGAACCACAAGTAGGGCATTTTGGAGAAATTGTTGTGCCTACCTGAGTAATTGGGCAGCCACAACTGGGGCATGATATTGCTCTTCTTGAAACATCCTTACCACAATCCGGACACGGGATTAATTTCACATCGGGCTTTAAAGCTTGTTCCTGTAATCTCTTTTCTACTTCATTAGATGTAGGTGCTGAAAAACCATTACCCTGTGTTTGCTTTTCGCTTTCCATAGCTGTCTCCTCTCGTTTTTGTGTAAAAGTGTTTTCTTGATTTTTTGTAACACAGCTATGTACAACAACAACTACTATCCCAATTCCAAACAATATCATGATTAATGATAAGGCTAATGAAATCTCTGAAAAAACTTGATAAAATGAAATTACTATAAAAGCAAGGACTATAATAATTATTGAACTGCAACCTATTAGAACTGCTGTGTCACCCCTACCAGTTAGCCTACTATCTGTTTTAAATGCTAAAATTTCATGAAGTGTAAGTTCATATCCGCAGATAGGACAGATATGTAAATTATCTCTGATTCCTTTATTACATCCAGGGCATAAAATAAAAGACGGAACTCCATTATCCATATGCAATTCCTTTTTTATGACATTTATAATCCTTGTATAAAACAGGCTACCAGAAATGAAAGATACTATTTATATTTTGATTTTATTTTGAGATGGACTATTTCTGTGTCCTGCTCGTACTTATAAATAGTATCTAGCAATTTACATACAAATATTTCGCGACACAAAAACTTTTAAATAAAATATTTTATCTTACTTTCACATCCTATACATATTTCATTGATAAAGTTCAAATGAATTATTATGGGCTATACCTTTGATCTGTAGGGATGTTCTTTTTAAAAATTGCCAAAGAGTTATTTTCAACCAGGATCAACGATCTCAGGCCTCAAGCTGGGTTGATATTGACCGGCACTCCGCTTTATGGAATGCCGGCCTGGAGGCTAAAAAGCCTGGAAACTCTCAAGCGTGTGGGATCCCTGAACAGAGGCCGGGGAGAATATTTTGCTCTATCGCATATAAAATATTTGAAAATTTTTTAATCTCTACTATCAGCTTATCCAACTTTTCCTCATCAGCCATGACACCATTGCAAAGATTAAAATGTGCTGATTCTCCTGGCCAGTCAAAACCCAGTGATATAAATTGATCATATGTCCTACACCTTTTAAAAATGTTGTAAAGATTCGCTGCCATAAGGGGATTTGGTAAAAGGTTAAATTCCGCAATCTGCTCGGTCAGGCACTTGCCATATTCAAGCCAGGTCTTAAGGCCATTCTGAATTGACTTAGCTTTTCCGATATACTGATCCTTCATGGCGTAATAACCGGTATCCAGCTCCTGCCTGAGTTCCGCAATAAATAACTCGTTCTGCAGGACGTTCTGCTGACCTTCAAGAGCCTGAATAGCAGCCGAGAGTTGCTCATTTTCTGTCAGTAAAGTGGTTATACGATTTACCCCGGATGAAATCGAGGCGGGTTTTCTTTCCTTGTCAGCTGCATTTATGATCAACCTGATATTTGAGGCCTTCAAGCTGTCTATTTCCTTTTCTTTATCGGCCTTTTCAGCCTTCAAGGATTCGATTTTTTCCTTGATACCATTGATTTCATTGGTTAATTCCGATACTGATTTCATGATTATTTACCTCCCCTTTTAAGAATACGGTCAACCAGGGCATCCTCAAGGAGGTCTTCCCGGGCCTCTTCCTTTGTCATGCCTTCAGCTTCTATAGCATTAAGAGCCTTTCTCTTCTCCACCGGATCTGAACTTCCAAGACCGATAATCCTGTTAACCATGGCGTCCTCTGACAATTCAGGCATAGAGGCCTGATCTGCTTCAACCATATCAGTATCATCCTCGCTTGTTGCAGGTGTATCCCTCTCAAGCCGTGAAAGCCTCTCAGATAAGCTGATATTGCTTTTTCCCAGCTTTGCAATCCTTTCCTCTGGTGTTGACTCATTGGTCCTTGATGCCGCAGAAACCCTCGAAGGTGTATAACCCTTTGGCCAATCCACGCTTATAACCCTCACTCCGCCTTCTATTGCATTCATCATTTTGTTTTCCTCCATTAAAATTGTTTATATATGTTTGGGTTCCCCGTGGGATTATTTTCTCAGTTTATATTTTCAAAAATTTGGTAACAATTTGTGGTCACTACCTCCTCCCCAAAACACATACCCCCCTATTTCGTGATTTTGGGAGGGGGGGGTATACTGACTGTCCCCTTCAATCAATCCTTTCCCTACCTGCCCTTGCTGCATCATGGCACTATATCCTTCCTTCAGTATCCATTAACCCCTTGCTACATGGCCTACCTATCTATGGCCTTAACAAGCAAGGAGGGAAACCCAGAGGCAACCCTTGCAAGGGGAGGTTTCCAGGCTCCTCGATCAAGCTGCCTCTGGGCAACTCATGACCCCGGAGGCACCCTGCATGTCGGACATAAGTCCAGTCTGTCAGGTGTGCCCCAGGGCAATACCATTCACTGAGGCTTTACCTCCTCAACAAGCCCATTCTTTTCAATCCAGTTCCGCAGGTTTAACGCTGTACAATTGTACTTTCTGGCAACATGGGCCTTAGACACCCCGGTCTTAAGCATGCTTATGATCTCTTCTTTGTACGGATCCAGCTTTGACTTACCAGGCCCTTGTGGCCTCCCCAACTTGACACCCTTTTCTTTTCGCACCCTCAAGGCCTCCTTCGTTCGTTTGGATATTAGATCCCGCTCAATCTCCGCTGCGATACTGAAGGCCATTGCGAGCACCTTAGATTCTATACTGCCATTTAGAGACCACTTATTCTTGATGTCATAGACTGCTACGTCTCTTTGCTTTAGGATTGAAAGGATTTCCATGATTTCTAACAAGCTCCTGCCCAACCTTGACAGCTCCGTAACAATAAGTTTGTCTCCAGGCTGTAAAGCCATAATCGCATCATAAAGCTTTCTTTCCTTCCAGGCCTTTGCTCCAGATGCAGTTTCCTCTATCCAGTGTACGCGCCCAAGGTTATGTTCATTTGCAAATGCAAGAACGCCTGATTTATCTTTTTCAAGATTCTGTGTATCGGTACTCACCCTTAGATATGCCACTGTCTTAAACTCCTTTTTTACCTCTGTTTCTTTTTTTCTCATGGCCTGACCCCCGTATATTAAATGAATATGTCATAAATGTATTTTAAATATATTCTTTAATATAATGAATGTCAACCATATTTATTATACTATTTAAATAATTAATAACGATCGTTTTCATTATCGTTATAGAAACTCCTTTTATCTTTTTTTAAGCATGGCTTCCATCTCTCTTTCTCATACCCTTTGGCGTCCTTTGAATTTTTGGCATTGGTTTTAGACCTTGAGCGCATTCGTAACCCGCACCGATTTTTAAAAGTTTCTCTTGGGTCATCACATCGCTACCCTCATCTCCTTCAATTTCCAAGAGGCCTGTGTATGCAGTTACCAGCTTTGATAACGCTGCAAGATCCGAAGCGCTGGGGGCCTTATCACCCTCCCTCAACTTCCGGGAACTAAGATTTATCAAACGACTTATCTCACTTGTCACCTTTTCTTTGTCCATTTATGCACCTCCATGTATTATCTTTGCCTTAATGTGCTTTAATATATACATTAACTTCACTTTCTATGCTGTATATGTGCATTATTATATCCATGTACGCGCCTCACACCAGATACTGACCACTTTTTTATCACCTTTTCCGGTAAACCTTTTATTGTTGTAATAATTATTGTAATTACACCCATTTAAAGAATCCTATTTTCTATTAAGGGGTGATTCACCACTTTGACAGCAGCTGTTTTCCACATGGCAACCAGCCCACATTTATTTAAATATTCTGTAAAAAAGTTCGGATTTTTAATGAAAAGTTTCATTGGTGTAATCTATCTCCCCGTCAAAAACTCGAATTACTGTTAACACATTCAGAAGGTCCTTTTTGTGATCCCGGATCTTTTTCAGCAAAGGTGTATCCACTTTTGAACCTGGCACACATTTAATTTTGCCCTCAGGTAGGGGTTCCAGGGTAATACCTTTTTGTTTACATTCGGCCAATATTTCGGTAATCATATGTTCACCTCTTCCTGTTACACACACAAAATATCTACATTTTGAGTCTCAGTCTGGTTTAAATCACCTGACTCAGAGCTGAAATTTTCTTTCTTTTTTCCTTTGGTTCTTTCCTTTTTTCTTTCTTTATCTACAGGTGTACCCCCGGGTTTGACGGCATTAAATTTGCCAGCATCGCCGTCATTGCCGTCTTTTATAAAAGGCTCCTTATCCCATTTTATGATTCCCTGCTTCCATGAATCCATTACCGGATAAATCCGTTTTTGATCATTCAACTTAAATGTCCGATAGAGCCCTTCCAAGTTTTTACTATTCTTTGTCCGGTAAATTTTGCAGGTGAAATACTCTTTTATTTTATCGAGCATGACAATGTGGTGGGATGCATGAATGGCAAACTGTCCGCCCACTGGTCTGTCAAGTCCTGGATGTTTTTGGGTCGCAAATATAGCGATGCCACCCTTGAGATTTCTCAATATCCGCTGAATCTGTGCATCAGTCTCGAACGGGTTCTGATCGGCCCGGATATAGTCAATCAGGACTATACACCGACCCTCTGGGATACTGTCTTCATACCCAGGACGCATGGGTATAACAGTTATATTTTTATGTGGTCTTGGAATTCCAAGTATATCCATGCGCTCTTTTATAGCGTTCAAGCTCCACTCTTCCGACACAATATGAAAGATCTTGTAATCTTGATAGTTATCAGCCATGATCTGAAAAAGAAAGGTTGACTTACCAGCGTCATATCGACCGGATACCTGCAATAATTGATTAATCTTTACGCTGATAAAATTATGTAACTCTAAGGGAAGGACAATATTAAAATTCAATTCATCTTCCTGAACCACTCCACCCAGGTCATAGCAATCAAGTGCAACAGCGCGCCGATAACCTCCGTGCAGATAATCGTCTTTTTTTAGAACACCCTCACTGCATAACCTTGATATATTTTTATAAACAATTTTTCGTTCATCACGTTTATAACAAGACAGGCCTTTGCAGATTTCGTCAACAGTAGTCTTTTGACCTGGAGCGACACAGAAATCAATATACTCACGCAAATCGGCCATAGTCGGCGCCGAATTCTTCATCTGTGAAGGCAGATCTTTTTCGGATGATATTCCATATCCCTGACCCGCTAAGGCCCTTGCAGCGGCTTTAAAATCGCCTTCATGTTCAAGCATTGCATATACCGCGAAAGAACTGTATGCAGTGTTAAGCTCGAAGGGGTCAGCGTTACTTGAGAAGACATAGAGGATTTTTCCATCTGTTAGTGTAGCGCTACAGCCTTTAACCTTTCCCGGTCTGGCATACTGTTCGCGCCCTTCTTTGTCTGTGCCTTTGAACATCCATCCGTGTCGTTCAAGAATGGGGTGAACATCACCTCGCTGATCAAAATCCTGTCCGGGTAAAAGATCCCCTGACTTTGTTTCCTGGTATCCTTTTTGTATCTGAGAAGGTTTAATATACTGATTGCAGGCCCTTGCAGCATCGATGAGGATAGCCCTTTCATCTTTCGATATGACTGGAATATCAGTAAAGCATCCTTGCTTAAGCTCATAACCCTTGGAAGGTGACACGAGGCAATAACCACCCTCGCCGCGCGTCTCAATCAGTGTGCCCTTATCTTCTGAGGATGCAAGCTTTGTGTTGCCGGGAATTATTATCTCGGGGCATCGATAAACGATATGGACTCCGTGCGGAGACACCTCCATAATTAATCGATCCAAGAGGCCTGGCGCCTCGACCTGTACGAATTTTGCCCACCCTTCAAAGGAAGCCGCATTCTGGTCAAAATCTATGATCTCAAGGGCTCCTGATACCCGCCCACATATAACAGCGATCTGCTGTTCCTGCCTAAACCATTGCTGGCACTCTTTGGGTGCCGCAATACGGTCTTGATACTCTGTCCATGATCCTAATGCAGGTGTTTTATCCCGATTGCAAGGAATGACAGATAGCCCTGCATCGCGGTATGTGAGTGCAGCATTAAGAATATTTTTACCCATGGTCTGAAAACCTCTATACTTGAAGTTCGACGCGTTTTTGATCACGGTATTTCACGATATCATCCAGGCTGTAACGTATACCCCTGTCACCCACAACCACATAGGCAGGCCCTCGCCCTTTACACCTCCAGTTCCTGACGGTTTGCACCGCCACCCCAAGCAACCGCGCGGCATCGGTATCGCGGACTAATTCGCTCATGTTATTCTTATTTTCGTGTATCATTTTTATCCTCCCTCGTTTTTTTGGTTTTTAACCCATGATACTTATTTTTATATTGCGGTATATACAGGCTAAGGGTGCACCTTTAATTGTCCTTTTTTTAGGTATGTAAAAATAAGAAAGGCCCTTGCTGAAACTACAGGGCCTTGAAGGTAAGAAAACTCAATGAAGTACTTTTTTATTTGATCATGGGTATGTTAGCTCTTTGTATCCACCTTGAACTAACCTCAGATATTCTTTATAATCTCTTTCGAAATCTTTCCGATAATCTTTCTGATGTTTTTCAGGATCGGTTCTAAATCTGGGAAAAAATTCTTTAGCAGCTTGTGTAAATGATACTCTCTTTGTTTGTTTTTTTTGAAGAGAGTTGTAAAGCCTGCCTATCTCCAGCAAGTGATCGAAATCGGTTGATAGTCGGCGTTCTTTTTTGGCAAATAATTTTTTTTCTTCTTTAGACATCGCTAAAAGGTCATCACAAATCATATCTACTAAAGCATGCAATTCCTTTTTTAATGAACCGGCATAGTTGACTTTCGACAAATCGACTTCAAGCTTAAAATAGCCATAACGTCGATAATCTACTTCAGCATAATGACTATAAAAATATTTTGGATAAAAGCGGAGCTCCTCACACTTAGGGTGCTTAGAAATTGCCTCATCGATGTTATTAGTTTTCGGAGAAAGACCTCTATAAATTTTATTAATTGTTTTTTTAATATCTTCAATCGATTTTTCCGGATCTATAAGGCATTCTCCTAAAAGCCCAAATCTTAATACTTGGTTTTTCTCCCACTCTGAAGGGAAAAATGATTCATGCTTTCTTTTTTCAATGGCCTCAGAATAGATCTTCTTATATTCATCATTATCTCTGAGAAATTCCCAGCGCCACTGTAAAAATTTATCTTGCCGTCGTCTTCTCTCTTGATATTCATTATCTTGTGATTTTTTAGGCATTTTCACCGCTCCTTTTTAAGACTTAATTTTTACAACATTCTTTTTATTGTCCCTTTCAGCTGTGACAGCTCCCAGGATGTTATCTACAACACCGGAGGCCTTTTTCAGGGCATCATCCCGCAGGTGACTATATCGCATTGTCATTATAGGGGACTTATGGGTTAATAGTTTTTGCAGTGTGTAAAGGTCAACCTGGCCGCTTGATGCCAACATTGAGGCATAGACATGCCGTAGGCCATGTAAAGGCCTGAAGTCAGCAGGTAGGCCCGCAGCTTGCTTAATCCGGTTCACCTGCTTACCAATATCAACCCGCTTATTCCCTCCGCGCCCAGGGAATAGGTATGTACTCTCTCTTTGATCAATGCCCTCCAGCACGTTCCTGGCGCCTTCATTCATGGGGATTTTTTGATCTATGCCGCCTTTAGGATCACGGAGAGTAATAAAACCTCTATCAAAGTCTATATCGTTCCATTGCAGACGAAACAGCTCACCCTTCCTCATGCCTGTAAAAAGAGCAAACTTCATCATATTTGCGGCTGTTTGATCTACATCATGGCTGTCCAGAACTTCCATAAGTTTTTCAAGCTGTGCAGGTGTTAAATCCTCTGTAGTCTGGTTGTTCAATCTTGGTATTTCAACCTTGAAAGATAATGCAGGGATTAAGCCTCTCTTGATTCCAAAATTTAAGGTCCTTCTGAGTAATTCAAGAATCCTTGCAGCAGTAGTCAATTTACCTTCCTTCTTGAGAGTAATTCTGAGCCTGTCTATATCCAAAGGGGAGAGGGCATAAGATTCCATTTTCCCGATGCCATGTCTCAGATACCGGTTAAACTTGTTCTGTTCATTTTTTAAGGCTTTATTGTCTGGAAAGGTGTCACAATACAGATCCCAGAGTTTTGCTATCGTCCAGCGGTTATCCTCTGCTTCCTTTTCAGCTTTCTCCTTTGAGCGCCTTTCAACATTCGGCAAAGACCGCCCTTCAATCTTTGAGGTCCGTATCTGGTTAGCTTTGGCAGCGGTCATATTGTCTTTGTATTGACGACCTGCCTTTTCCTGAATTCGCTTACCATTTATACGGTAATCAATGTAGTATATTCTCTCGATTTTGTGCCCTGAATTTGGCGCCCCTGTGCCTTCGATAAAATAAACACCCGGGTAGTCGGTGGGGAATCGTTTTTGTGCTGGCATATCAAGTCCTTTCACCTTTTTGGTGGGTATTGAAATCGAGTGGTTTTTTAAAATGCATCCATATACCTGCCTGTAATTTATACCCACCACTATACCCACCACAAAACATAAAAGTCAAGGTAAAATAAAGTAAGATAAAAAATACAGTAAACGCTTTAAGCCAGCACTGGCAAGGCCTTTCAAGTGCCTTCCGGTAAGTAGCGGTAAAATGAAGTAAATGGGCTTTTAGTGGCTGTTAACCACCCTGTCGATGGTTCGAGTCCGTCTCGGGGAGCCAAAAAATCCTGAGCCCGTTCACCCGAACGGGCTTTTTTTATTTGGGGAAATCATGCCTCAGTGGGTCTATGTAATCCAGAGTGAATTGAATGTGTGTTTTTTACAGATAGATACCCCGCAAAAAACATCTTTTCAATTGCTAATTTTATAGAACTGTTTAATATTTCTCGCTGAATAAGGCAAATTAATTAAAGGGCGTTTATATATCGACGTCTCTGAATAACTAGAGGGAAATTATGAGGAATATTATTGTTCATCCCGGGGCAAAAAACCTGGTATACGAGATAAGGGAGATTGTTAATATCGCTCAAAAGATTCAAAAAATGGGTGTGCCCATCATCTGGGAGAATATCGGTGACCCGGTTGAAAAGGGAGAAAAGGTCCCGGACTGGATAAGACAATATGTAATCGATGCAGTATCAGAGAGTAAAACCTATAAATACTCTCCAAGTAAGGGACTCCAGAGTGCGCGGGAATATATTGCATATGAGAGAAATATCGAGGGGGGTATCCAGATTACCCCGGATGACATCCTTTTTTTCAACGGGCTTGGCGACGCCATATCAATGGTATACAGAAATCTCAATCGTAAGACGAGAATTATGGGTCCAAACCCTGCCTACCCCACACATTCGTCAGCGGAGGCAGCACATTCTGATGCCCCTTACATTACATATGCGCTGAATCCATATAACGGGTGGCAGCCTGATATTAACGAGATGGAACAAAAGATCAAGGCACATCCTGAGATATCCGGTATCCTGATCATCAATCCTGATAACCCTACTGGCTTTGTCTATGAGGTCCATGTTATGAAACAGATTGTTGATCTTGCACGCAAATACAATCTTTTCATTATCTCGGATGAGATCTATTCCAACCTGACCTATGGCGATATTGAATATAAGAAGCTTGCAGCTGTTGTTGAGGATGTGCCGGCAATCGGTATGAGAGGTATTTCAAAGGAGTTCCCATGGCCGGGGGCGCGGTGCGGCTGGATAGAGTTCTATAACAGGGATAAAGACAGAGATTTCAAGGATTATACCCAGGCCCTTATTAATTCAAAAATGCTTGAGGTCTGTTCAACAACACTGCCGCAGAGTGTGATCCCAACTATTATGAGTGACCCGCGTTACTACCCCTATGTTGGGCAGCGTTGCAAGAATTACAAAAGGCGGGCGGAGATCGCCTGTGATCTATTTTCAAAAATCCCTGAACTCATCGTAAATATGCCGCACGGTGCGTTTTACATGTCTGTGATATTTAAAGATGGGGTTCTTACGGATAAACAGATGCTTCCTATTGAAAATAAAGAGGTAAGGGGCTTTTTTAAAGAGACTATTGAAAAGGAGAAGATCCTTGACAGGAGGTTTACTTACAGCCTGCTGGCTTCAACCGGTATCTGTGTTGTACCGCTTATGTCCGGTTTTAACTCAAGTTACTGTGGGTTTAGATTCACTCTGCTGGAATCTGACGAGGCAAAATTCAAAAAGATAATAGAAACAATATGCAGGTCAATCAGGGAATATATTTCTTCATAGATAAATGCCTTACAGTAGAAGAGAGTGAAGAGAGATGGAAGCTCAAATCGGGAAGCGGGGACAGAAGATAGTAGTCAGTGGTCAATAACAAGAACCCACTGAGCTTTGCGCTTTCCTGGCCCGCCATCTTGTCGGGGCGTAGCTTTAGCGACGGTGGTTACCTTCCGACCTCTGATCTCTGTCCTCAGTCTTTCCTGCCCGCCATGCGCTTTGCTCTCTGCCCTTTGCGATTTTTTTATTCCTGTAGTCTAAAGCCTGCTATGATAAAAATCAACAAATTAGCACAGACTTTCTTATTTTTAAAAATTAAATATTCATATTCCCTCTGATGCTGATGCCAAGGACGCTTTGCTAGAGTCCCCGGCCGAAAGA
>JAAZBV010000103.1 GCA_012513605.1 Desulfatiglans sp.
GGCGGGAAAGAAAAGAACGTGGTGAAAATCATAATGAGATTAATGAAGCAAAAAACTGGATTGCTGGACAATTAAGGATCGGCACAAAGAAAACACTTGCTCTATCAAAAAAGAAACTTTTCAACAAAGATCAGTTAAATGGTATCAGGGTTATATTTGGCGGTGGCGGTCATTGTGATTTTCCATACAAAAAAGCGGTAATGGAACCATTTACAAGTAATATTTTTCGTGAAGAATTACATCCGGATGAGATTGGAATGCCAGTCCCAAAAGATTTAGACCTGAAAGAGCATGAATACAAGTGGATGAATCGACTTAATGTTGCGTATGGGTTATCCTTTGAACAAGGGGATCTTGCTCCATACACTTTTCCTCCAGATGATCCAAAACCTGAAGAAATATGGCACCCAACAAGGCAGCGCAGTACTGCCCCAACCAAGGATGAATGTTAATTATGAAAGTAGGGTACGTAGGTAAAAAAGTAAATTCAATAGTTTGATTTACCTTTCCTTTACTCCTTTCCACCTCTTACTTTTAATGCGGCAGAAAGTCACATAAAGGTGATTTTACCTTTATGTCTTTTTCTTTATCCCGCACCACCGGTAATACAAGGTGAGACGGGTACTCCCTGCTATGGTAAACAGTGATATCGATGGAGCGCGGAGAAGGGCCAGTGACATAGGAGCTTTTTGAATCCCACAGATTATAATCCTTATCCTCACACGCTATCTGCAACCATATTTTATGTCCCTTTTTAAATGTATTAAAAATGGGTACAAGCTCGATCTGAAATTCATATACGGTATTCGGCTCAAGAATTTCAGGGTCAGTAAAAGAATGCCATGGATTTCCCGGCTTTGATCTTGATTCATCGAGCCTTCTGAATTTTGTCTTGAGGTTTCCATAGCTCCACAGGTTAACCTCTTTTGGTGTCCACGCATCTGTCCAGTCGGGTCTAAGGAATGGTTTTCCTGTTACCGGGTTCAGTGCCGGGCCATCCGGGCCGATCTCACCAATTTTTATAAAAAATGCCCAGTCAGAGGGCCTCTTCTCGGTGGTTGATGCATAAAGGGTCATGCTGACAGGCCCTTTTATTGTAATATCCTCTTCAAGCGGAGGAGTGGTGAATGCAAGGAACTCTTTGTTATCCGGGTTAGGGAGAAAGATGAAAGAGCCCGGTATCTGTCTTTTAACTGACGGATGTTTAAAAGTGCTTGAATCTTTCTGCCTGCCTGGAGAATCTTCGCCCAGAGAACCCCATGGTGAAGTAGACGTCAAACCGGTTCCAATATAAAATCTTTTCCATTCGGTTCGCCTTACAGGATATTCATCTTCATATTGCCATCTGCCGGTTCCGTTATCATAGATAGCGACTTCAGGTTCATCCATGATCCCGGTATCAATCTCTTTAAGCCAGTAATCAAACCACCTGAGCAGGTATTCATTAATGGCCTCAGTCTCAAATATGAATGGCTGGTAACGTGATCCGGCCCATGGGGATATGATTAATTTTTTTGGTGATCTGATGCTGTTGTAATGTGAAAGATGCTGTGTGATATGGAGATCATTGGCAGCAGGTGCAATACTCAGAACCGGGACATTAATCTTATCCATTTCACGCCATGCCCCTCCGTGTTCCCAGTAGAACGGGCCATCCTCGCTGTTTGCGAATATCCCTGCAATCACATTTTCAGGGAGTTCCTTGCCGGGTAACAGGCCGGGCCATATGGCCTCCTGTAAAATCTTGGATACAATGTAGATAACAAAGGATGATCTCAGCACACTGCCCGGATAGATCATCCCCCTGAAATTATCAGTGGTCCCCGGGCACGGTACAATACATTTGAGATGAGGGGGATTTTGAATCGCTGTAGACCACTGGTTAACCCCGAAATATGAGGCGCCCATCATACCTACATTCCCGTTGCACCATGGCTGTTTAGCGAGCCACTCTACGGTGTCATACCCGTCTCTCGCCTCATTTTGACCATGAAAGCAGAACTGTCCCTGGGAGAAACCGCTTCCCCTTGCCTGGAGCTGGACAAGGACATAACCCCTTGGGCAATAGAATCGAGGCAGGGCTCAAGGGGAAAGAATGAACGTCCAACATCGAACATCCAACGTTAAACATCGAATGAAAAGAGATAAGAAAGAAAGGCGCAGGGGGAAATGAAAAACACATGGGGGCGGGAATGAAGGCTTATGTATTGGATACCAATCCATTTTCCGGATTGTGAGCAAACCTGTCATGATATCTATGTTAAACTGAAAGTATAAGCTTGAAATTTTCTTTATTATAGTAAATAAATGTAAATTAAGTGATTTGTAATTCTCAACAGGGACATAATACCTTGGACTAAGGCCTTTAAATGGAATATCGATTATATTAATTCCATTGAAATGGGGAGCTATGCATAGCAAACCTACATACGATGAACTGATAAAGAGGATTCACGAGCTTGAGGCCATTAACCGCAGGCTTATTTCAAATGAAAAAAAATTCCAGTCCTTTTTTAATCATGCTGGGATTGGTATCTGTATGATAGATTCCACCACAAGCAAAATAATTGAATTTAATGATGTTGCCCATAACAGCCTTGGCTATACCCGCGAGGAGTTCGGTAAACTCTTCATCCATGACATTGATCCGAGTGTTAATGAACGCTCCATACTAGAAAGACATGAGAAAAATGAGAGTGGTTCATATGTATTTGAGACACTCCACAGGGCAAAAAATGGTGATTTAAAGAATATGCTCATCAGTTATGTCCCTGTTGATACTGATAATAGAAATCTGATCCAGTCTGTTCATATTGATATAACAGAGCGTAAGGAGGTAGAAAACAGGCTTAGGGAGGCGATCAAAACAGCAGAAGATGCCAGTCAGTACAAGAGCGAATTTCTTGCCAATATGAGCCATGAGATAAGGACACCTATGAACGGCGTAATAGGCATGACCAGCCTGCTTTTAGATACACCTTTGAACAGTGAACAGCAGGAATATGTGCATACCATACGAAAGAGTGCGGATTCACTCCTTTCAATCATCAATGACATACTTGATTTCTCAAAGATCGAAGCAGGAAAGCTCGATATTGAGATACTTGACTTCAACCTGAGGAATGCCATAGGAGAGGCTATGGAGGTGCCCTCTGTAAATGCCCATGAAAAGGGTCTTGAGTTTTCCTATTTTATAGATCATGACATACCTTCAATGTTAAAGGGTGACCCTGGCAGGCTCAGGCAGATACTTATCAATCTTATTAACAATGCAGTCAAATTCACAAAAGAGGGTGAGATTGTTACCAGTCTGACACTTGCAAATGAGACTCCCACCCATGTGAAGATCAGGTTTGAGGTAAGGGATACAGGTATAGGTATTTCTCAGTCAGATGTCCAGAAGCTTTTCCACTCTTTCCAGCAGGTGGATGCATCAAGCACCAGAACATACGGCGGCACAGGGCTGGGGTTAAGCATCTCTAAAAAACTTGCAGAGATGATGGGTGGTGAGATAGGGGTTGAGAGTGAACCTGGCAAGGGATCGAACTTCCGGTTTACTGCGGTTTTTGAAAGGCAGATAAATACACATGATGATGAGCCCCTCATGCCTGACGAGATAAAAACCAGACGGGTGCTTATTGTTGATGACAGCAATACAAATCTCAAGATACTTGGGGGGTATCTCGCAAAATGGGGCTTTATCTATGATGAGGCGCAAAACGCAGAAGTGGCAATAAAACTGCTTAATGCAGTATCAAAGGTGGGTGCCCCATATGACCTTGTCATCACTGACATGCAGATGCCGGGCATAGACGGTATTGAATTCGGTAGGAGGGTAAAGAGCGACCCTGCACTTAAGAATACCAGGATGATCATGCTCACCTCAAGAGGCATCAGAGGCGATTATACGGCTATGAAGCAGATCGGGTTTGACGGCTATCTTATAAAACCAATTGGCAGAAACCACCTTTTTGACTGTATAGTGACCGTGCTTTCCAGGGATACCTCCAGGGCAAGCCATAAAAAACAGCCTCTTATCACACGCCATACACTATCAGATGAGAGGGTCAAAAAGGTCAAAATCCTTCTTGCAGAGGATAATATAATAAACCAGAAGCTTGCCTTAAAGCTTCTTGAAAAATTTGGGTTTCAGGCAGATGCAGTGGCAAACGGCGAGGAGGCAGTAAAGGCCCTTGAGATGATTAATTATGATATTGTGCTTATGGATATCCAGATGCCTGTCATGGATGGTTACAGGGCTACTGCTGTTATCAGGAGCCCTGAATCAAAGGTGCTTAACCATAATGTGAAAATTATTGCCCTTACAGCACATGCAATGAAGGGCGACAGGGAAAAATGCCTGGAGGCTGGCATGGATTACTATATCTCAAAGCCTATTAACCCCAATGAGCTGTATAGCGTCATAGATCAATATATATAGTATCTACTTCCCGCAGCATTTTTTGTATTTCAGGCCGCTCCCGCATGTGCATGGATCATTTCTGCCAATCTTGGGTGTTTCACGTATCACCTGTTTTGGTTTTGGCACTACGCCATCCATGAATATCCATTTCCCCTCTATCTTTTCAAATGAGGCCAGTTCATGGTGGGTTATATCCTTCTTGTTCTGCCTGAAACTTGCGATAAACTCCACTGTGCCCTTTTCATCATCAGGGCCTCCCTCTATGGTCTCTACGATCTCAAGCCCTTTCCATTCTGAATTCTGTGCCCAGTCCTTTGTCTCTTCAATATTAAAATCCTTCTGCTGGTCAGGGGATACTGTTTTATAGAGATAATCTATATCTGCCTTTACAAAGGCGCTGTACCTTGCCCTCATAAGTCTTTCAGCAGTCTCAGCCTCCTTTAAGCCCTGTAAAAAGGGGGCACAACACTCATCATAGGATTTGCCGCTTGAGCAGGGACATTTTTCCATATCTGTTCTCCTTTAAAATGAAGATCATTTTTATAAAAGTGGAGGTATCTATAATAATTATCCCTGTTTTATGTCAAGAATAAGTTCAATAGCAATCAAAAATATTGATGAATAAAAAGGATTGTTGTATCCTCCCTCAATTCCTTCAAATAAAAACAAAACAGGTGGGATCTATGGATTCACTCACTATTTTTAAACGGTTTACTGAACTTAAAATCATCCCGGTTGTTACAATTGAGAGGTCTCTCTATTCACTGGAGCTGGCTGATGCGCTTATTGAGGCTGGCCTTCCCTGCGCTGAGATTACCCTCCGCACGAATGACGCCTTTACTGCTATCGACAAAATAGCCTGTAACAGGAAAGAGGTGCTTCTGGGGGCTGGCACTGTATTGAAGGTGGATCAGGTGAAGGAGGCCATCGACATGGGCGCAGGTTTTATTGTTACCCCTGGGTTCAATCAGAAGGTTGTTGAATATTGCATTAATAACAGTATTACTGTTATACCCGGAACAAGTAATCCCACTGACATCGGTATGGCCCTTGATTATGACCTGACGCTGGTCAAATTTTTTCCTGCGGAGAATTATGGCGGTGCAAGCACCCTCAGGGCGATGAGCGCACCATATCCAATGATGAGGTTTATACCCACAGGTGGTATTAATATAGGAAATATGATGGACTACCTTGCATTATCCAGTGTGATAGCAATAGGAGGAAGCTGGATGGTGGAAAAGGGGCTTGTTAATTGTGGGAATTTCAGGGAGATTACCAGGCTTACAAAAGAGGCTGTTAATCTCGTCAAAGGTTAAGAGGTGAAATAATGCCTGTTCTTGAATTAATAAAAAGAGATGAATGCAGATATGATCTTGTTTCTCTTGGTGAGGTGATGCTTCGCCTTGATCCGGGTCAGGGGCGGATACATACCTCAAGGAATTTTAGGGTATGGGAAGGCGGCGGCGAATATAATGTGGCAAGGGGTTTAAGAAGGTGCTTCAACATGCGGGCTGCTGTTGTCACTGCCCTTGCAGATAATGCGATTGGCAGGCTTGTTGAAGATCTGATACTTCAGGGCGGTGTTGATACCTCCTTTATTAAATGGCGTGAATATGACGGGTGCGGCAGGGAGGTAAGAAACGGGCTTAATTTTACTGAAAGGGGTTTCGGTATAAGGGGCGCTATCGGTGTTTCAGACAGGGGAAATACAGCAGCATCACAGCTCAAAAAGGGTGATATTGACTGGGAATATATATTTGGTAAATGCGGGGTGAGGTGGTTTCATACAGGGGGTATATTTGCCGCACTTTCAGAAACAACACCGGATGTTATAGAAGAGGCAATGTGTGCCGCTAAAAAATATAAAACCATTATCTCCTATGATCTTAATTACAGGGCCAGCCTGTGGAAAAAGAGAGGTGGTGAAAAAAGGGCACAGGAGATAAACAGGCATATACTCAAATATGTGGATGTCCTGTTTGGAAATATAGAGGACCTTACAGCAAGACTCGGATATGAAACATCTCCCATAAAAGAAAATCAGATAAATATCGATATAGTAATGTTCAGTGAGATAACCGATAGCATACTTGCTGATTATCCTGGAATGAAAATATTAGCGCCAACACTCAGGAATTCCAAGTCTGCCTCCATAAATGACTGGGGCGCAATATGCAGGGCAAAAGATAATTTTTATCAGGCAACACGGAGGGAAAACCTTGAGATATTTGACCGTGTAGGAGGTGGCGACAGTTTCGTGTCTGGCTTTATCTATGGGATGATGAGGTATGATGACCCTCAGAGGGCAGTAGAATATGGCGCTGCCCATGGCGCCCTTGCCATGACAACCCCCGGAGATAACTCCATGTCAAATTTAAACGATGTGGAAAGCCTTATTAGTGGCACAGGCACAAGGATGGTGAGATAGATATGGCAATTATTAATGAAGATAGACTCTTTCCTGCAGAAGAGAAGACCAGAATTATCGCCCGTGCCATCTATAATCAGATAAAAGAACTGCCCATAATAAGCCCTCATGGCCATACTGACCCTGCATGGTATGCTGAAAATATTAATTTTACCGATCCTGCCGCACTTTTTATTATCCCGGATCATTACCTTGTAAGGATGCTTTGCTCTCAGGGTTATACTCATGCGGAGCTGGGGATTAAGCCGCGTGACAATACCCCGTATGAAAAAGAGCCCAGGAAGATATGGGATATCTTTGTAAAAAATTATCACCTTTATTCAGGTACACCTACAAGGATGTGGCTTGATTATGTGTTCAGCGAGATATTCGGCATAGAAGAGGAGCTTAATGAAGGGTCATCTGAATCCATATATAACCATATCGATACGAAACTAAAAAGCAAAGAGTTCAGGATCAGAAATCTATATAAAAGATTCAGGATAGAGGCTATAAGCACCACTGATGAGCCAAACAGCGATCTTGCTCATCATAAGAAGATCCGGGATGAATGGGATGGAAGGGTAATCCCCTGCTTCAGGCCTGACTCAATCATGGACCCTCTGCATGAATCATTCATTCATGAGGTAAATAAGCTGTGCAGTGGAGGTTCGGAATACCTGAAATATCTTGATGCAATACAGGAACGCAGGTTTTATTTCAAAGAGATGGGCGCTGTTTCAACTGATCATGGCTGCCTTGAGGCATATACTGCGGAGCTTTCAGATACACAGATGCAGGGGTTGTTTGATAAGGCCATGAAAGGTCAGATCAACCAGGGTGAGGCAAGGGAATTCCAGGGCCACATGCTCATGGAGATGGCCCGCATGAGCATTGAGGATGGCCTTGTGATGCAGATACACCCCGGTGTGTACCGAAACCACAGCAGTATGATCTTTAAGCGCTTTGGCCGTGACAAAGGGGTTGATATACCGGTTGAAACAGAATATGTAAAGGCGTTAAGGCCTTTGTTGGAACGTTATGGCCATGAAAGAAATCTAAAGATCATCCTGTTTACACTTGATGATACGAGGTATACACGGGAGCTTGCGCCTTTGGCCGGTTATTATCCTGTTTTAAGGCTTGGCCCTGCATGGTGGTTTAATGACAGCCCAGAGGGCATGATGCGCTTCAGGGTATCTGTCACAGAAACAGCAGGTTTTTATAATACTGTGGGGTTCAATGATGATACAAGGGCCTTTTTATCCATATCGGCCAGGCATGATATGGCAAGACGTGTGGATGCATCATATCTTGCCAGGCTTGTTGCAGAACACAGACTCACAATGAGTCAGGCAGAAAGGGTGGCCTGTGATCTGACATATAATATCCCAAAGGAAAGTTATAGTTTGTAAATTAATATTAAAGGAGAAATTATCATGGAAAAATTTAATAAACAGGAAGATAAAAGTTCATTTTTCTCTACATTATCAGTTGTGTTTGCTGTAATGTTGCTGGCTGTTACATTAATGGCAGGGTGCGAAACAAAAAACGCGGAATATGAAAAACTGCTGGACCGTATCCAGATTGAGGACATGATTGTAAAGTATTATGTTGATATGGGGGAGGGGAAGCATCATGACCTTGCCATGTACTATACTGAAGATGCAATACTTGATGTAAACAATCAGGTCTCAAAGGGTCGTGAAGAAATAGAAAAATTGTATGCAGGTGTGGGTGGGAGCGGAGAGGCCGCATTTAGTGGGAAAATGCACATGCTGCTCAATAATGCCATTATTGAAATTGATGGGGATACTGCAAAGGCCTGGTTTATCTGGACAGGTGTAATGAATGAAGATATTAAAGCTCCACCACGCTTTCAGGAGCAGGGCCGAGAGTATGATGAGCTTGTGAAAATAAACGGCAACTGGTTCATTACAAAAAGATATATCACTGCTGACAGCGGTTTACCTGAAATGTGGGAAAAGAGCTATAAACCAAGGTCATTCAGGTAGGGAAAAAGGTACTACTGATCATGCAGAATGGCTTCAGGGAGACACTTCAGTTTTATCTGGTTGACTGTAAGACCCCCATCGGGAAGGGAATAGATGTCATCATTATTATGATGAATCTATTTATCTGTGCCATTCTGGTCATAGAAACCTATGTAGTAGATCAGGAGATACTGTCCCTGCTATGGCAGATAGAAAAGGTGATAGTGTTTCTCTTTATCATTGAATATCTGGCAAGGCTTTATGGCGCTGACAATAGGGTCAGGCAGTTGACCGATATCTACAACATAATGGACCTTATTGCCATTATGCCTACACTCATCCTTATTGTTTTTCCATATTTGGGGCTCACTCACGATGTGCAATTTATTCAATTTATAAGAATAATAAGGATATTCAGGATCTTCAGGTTTTTCAGGTTTCTTGCCACCCCCGATTTTTTCTTTGGCAGCCTTACAATACATGTACTCAGGGTCACAAAACTGTTTATGATTATTTTTATGATCTTTTTTATATCTTCAGGGTGTTTTCTTTTTTTTGAAAAGGCTGCAAATCCGGGTGTTAAAACATTTGGTGATGCCTTTTATTTTACAGTCGTTACATTAACCACTGTTGGTTTTGGAGATATTGCGCCTGTTACAGGGGGTGGCAGGGCTGTTACTGTATTAATGATAATATCTGGCATTATTCTTATACCCTGGCAGGCAAGCCAGATTGTTAAGGAATGGGTGCATATTTCAACAAAAAGGGATGTCATATGTAAGAAATGCGGATTAAGATATCATGACCGGGATGCCTCACACTGTAAATCCTGCGGCAGCATAATCTATCAGGAGATAGAGGATTAAAATATGCTATGAACATCCTTAATTATCCCCATGAAATAATCCTCTCTTCCGAGCAGATAAAAGAGAGGGTCTCTGAACTTGGACAGGAGATTACAAGGGATTATATCGGCCATGATCTCCTGGCTATCTGTGTTCTGAAGGGAAGTATCCTCTTTTTTGCTGATCTGATCAGGGCTATTGACCTTCCCCTTACTACCGATTTCATATTGGTCTCAAGTTATAATGGCAATAAAGAGTCATCAGGAAAGGCGGAAATAAGGCATGACATTACCATGCCTGTAAAAGATAGGGATATACTCATTGTGGAGGATATTATAGATACAGGGATATCTGTTGACCGGATTGTTGAACATCTTAAAGAGAAGGGGCCTAATTCAATAAAGATATGCGTCCTTCTTGACAAGAAAGGGGCAAGAAGTCCATCGTGTAATATCAGGTGCGATTATTCCGGTTTTGATGTCCCTGAAAAATTTTTAATAGGCTATGGCCTTGACTATAATGAAAAATACAGGAATCTGCCCTTTATTGCAGCAATGGATTAAAATTGCTTTTGCTGAAAGCTGACTGATTCACATCTAAAAACGTCAGTTACCGGATGCATACTATGTGGAATATTTCTTAAGAACCTCTTTAAGCTTCTCAATATTTACAGGTTTTTCCAGGAAATCGTTCATGCCAGCCTCAGTAGCATTTTTTCGGTCTTCCTTAAGTACAGCGGCTGAAAGGGCGATAACAGGGGTATCTTTGCATATCTCTTTGCGTATGATTTTTGTTGCATCAATCCCGTTCATCTCAGGCATCTGCATATCCATAAAAATAATATCATAAGGATTATCTTTCCGGAGAATTTCAACCGCTTCTTTGCCGTTTCCGGCCTTGTCTATAATAATCCCATACTTGCTTAATAATGTATCCATCAGTTTCATGTTTATAGGGTTATCCTCAACAACCATAACCTTCAAACCCTTGTATGAGATCTCCTCAGCCATATGTCTTGTTACTATATTACTTTTATCCTTGCGTTTATCTCCCAAGACTGTTCTTATTACATTTATCATCTCTTTTCTTAAGATCGGTTTGGATAAATATCCATCAAACCCCTTTATACGTGCATTCATGGACTGGCCTGGTATTGCCTCTGATGTGGCGGCAATTATCTTCAGATTCTTTAGTTTATCGTTTTGCCTGATCATTTCTATAAATCCATACCCGTCCATCTCCGGCATCATCATGTCACTAATGATGATATCAGGCATCATAGTAGCTCCTGCAAGGTATTGAAGCGCCTCTTCACCTGAGCGGGCAACAAGCATGACCTCCATTTTGGCTGTTGTGCAGAACTCGCTGAATATCTCCCCGGCATTGATGTTATCATCTACAATAAGCACACGTTTGCCATTCAATGCATCATGGCTTACCGGTTCAATCTCCTTATTAATGATCGGCTTTGCCTGTTCTAGTTTCAGGGTGAAGATAAACTCGCTTCCTTTTCCCTCGCTTGATTCCACCCATATCCTGCCACCCATTTTTTCAACAAATGCCTTTGTAATGGACAGACCAAGGCCTGTTCCGCCATATTTACGGGTTGTTGAGGCATCTGCCTGTGTAAATGCTTCAAATATGGCCTCTTTTTTACTCTCAGGGATACCGATACCTGTGTCTCTTATAGATATCCTGATGATGCGCATCATGCCCGGTTCACCTTCACCCATTGTGTCTTCAGGGGCAGGGCCGATGGTGGTGAATACTTCACCCTTTTCAGTAAATTTCAGGGCATTACCTATAATATTTATCAGTACCTGGCGGATTCGCGTTGGGTCTCCCTTGAAATATCTTGGCCCGCTTTCCATCCTGTACAATACGTCAACCGCACTGCCTACCATCTTTGACCTGATCATGGAGAAGATACTTTCAATAAGGTACATGAAATCAAACTCTATGGATTCAAGTGAATACTTCTTCTCCTGTACCTTTGAGAAATCCAGTATGTCATTAATAAGTGAAAGCAGCATGTTTCCGCTCATCTGCATGGT
Organism: Desulfatiglans sp.; assembly: GCA_012513605.1. Taxonomy (NCBI): domain Bacteria; kingdom Pseudomonadati; phylum Thermodesulfobacteriota; class Desulfobacteria; order Desulfatiglandales; family Desulfatiglandaceae; genus Desulfatiglans; species Desulfatiglans sp. The sequence goes on from JAAZBV010000103.1 coordinate 11,727, forward strand.
GACCAGATAATCCTGCTGCATCTCATCAAGGCGTGTCTCCTTTAAAAGCCTTGTGAAACCTATAATTGCATTTAAAGGTGTCCTTATCTCATGGGACATATTGGCCAGGAACTGACCCTTTGCCTCAAGGGCGCTTTCTGCCTGTTTTTTTGCCGCAATGAGGGCAGTTTCTATCTTTTTGCGTTCATTGATCTCTTCGGCAAGCTCATCCCTTGAAACGGTTGTCCTTTTCAGGTCCGCTATCATCTGGTTAAAGCTTTTTGCAAGTTCACCTATTTCGTTATTTGATGTAATCTCTATATGTGAATCAAGATCCCCCTCACCAATCTTTTTTGCAGTATCTCTAAGATCTATCACCGGTTTTGTAATCTTCTTTGAAAGAAAGATACTTATCAGTACAGCGAGGAGCAGACATGAAAAAAGAAAAATGATTGTCCTTTGCAGCGAATCAATAATATCCCTGAATGCCTCAACAGCAGGGAGTTCAACAATAACAGCCCAGTCAGGATTCCCCAGTTCTGCATAAACCGCTACAACCTGGTTATCCTTAATGCCTTTTGTTATCTCCCCATTTGTTTTTTCAGTTGAGATGTTTGAATTGATATACCTGGACACCTCATGAAGATCATTAAGATTCTCACCCTTTAAAACCCTGCTTGTATCACCAAAGGCCAGTAGATTTCCTTTTTTGTCTACAACGTAGGCCAAACCTGCTTTACCTATCTTCATTGCCCCAACAAGCTCCCACATGAACTTGAGGTTTATTTCGGCAGTTATGAAACCCTGGTAATTATCAAGGACATCCATTAATGGTATGGCCACTGTCATAAGGGGCTCATTGTTTGAGGAATCAATATAGACAGTACTGATATAAATATTGCTCTGTGATAACCCCTGCTGAATAATCTCGACATCCACCGCCTTAATCTGATCTATTAATATCCTGGATATTCGTGATGCCCTGTATATCTCCCTGGCATTTTTATCAAACAGTATCAGTTGCCGAAAAGATGGGTCCAGCCCCAGGATTTTATCCATAACCAGTCTCTGGTCTTCCCGGTCGGGTGATGTCAGGTTTCCAAGGATTGCAGCGGTTTGAAGTATCTCTATTTTTTTATGGATATATGTCTTTACAGAATTGGCCGCATCTCGCGCAATCAACTGCTGTTGTGAAACGACCTGTTTTTTCTGATTATTATAGCTGAAATAGAGTTCAAGGCCGCTTGCAATAAGTAAAACAAGTACACTCACAGAGACAAAGGCGATTGTCAGAATAACAGTCAGGCTGTGAAATTTGACAGTTTTATTGCTCATAAGTGCTGACAATGCTTAAAAATTATCTCCTTTATTGGCCAAATCCACCTTGTGAAAAATAACTAAAAATTATTAATAATATTATAAACTAAATATAAGTAATATTAATTAACATATTATTATTAACATATATAAAATACCATAATTTTACAGGGCACAAATATTTATTCAGGCTGCAAATGAAATGCCAAAAGTGAGAATTAACAATAAAATAGATAAAAATGAGGTTTTGTGCTGGTAATTTTTTTTTGACAAAATGTAGGGGCAAATAATTATTCGCCCTTACGCTTTGCCCTGAAACAATCATTCATACCTCACCTTTGCAGGTTTCCTGTCCACTGTCCTGTAGAAGTGCACCTTTGGATAACCGAGTATGATAACGCTGTAGACACTGTTCCCTTCCGGCAGTTTTAATTCTTCCATTACAGCAGGGTAGTTGTTTGCGGCCCCTTCAAATATCCCTATATAGGTGTATTCCAGCCCCATTGTCCTTGAAAGGAGCCCAACGGTTGTTGATGCGATAACACAGTCATCTTTTCTGGAGAATGCCTGCACAGGCGCATGAAAGATCATAACTGCCGGGGCATTATAAAATACCGGGTCAATACCTGCATCACGGCTCTCTCGCATCATCTCTCCATAAAAGGCGATCATCTCCATGAGTTTTATCTCACCTTCATCCGCCTTTCCTGTCAGCCTCATTGCCTTGGCCTTTTCACCTGACTCTTCCCCGTTTTTAATCATGAAGTCCACAGTAAGGTCTGACAGCTTTTTCCTCTTTTCAGGGTTTTGTATTAATAGGAGCTCCACCATCTGGCTGTTGCTTCCGGTTGGCGCATACCTCACAATGTCAACCAGTTTTTTGATATCTGCATCAGGTATCTTTTTATCTGTAAATACCCTGTGAGACCTCCTCTGTCTTAAGAATTCAAAGAGGTCATCAGGTGAAATGAAATCACCCTTATTTATTACATGGAAATTTGTCATATCCATTTGAGAATGGCTTATTGCGCCTGTCGGGCAGAGTGCAACACACCTGCCGCATATTGAGCAGCAGTTTATGTCTGCATGTGCCAGCACCTTTTCATCTGTTTTTGAAAAACACCTTGTACATTCCTCAAGGCATGCCCCGCAAATGCTGCATCTTGAATAATCTATTTTCACCCAGCTCATCACCATCCCTCCTTAATAAAATATTGACTCTAATAAAGATCAATAATGAATTGATTTTAAAAGGTCAATGCTTTTGGATATAAGCCAAATCCTGCTAAAGTTGAGAAAGTACTACCACGCTTAAATACGAGTTTTTCTTTGACACTTAAATGCAATGTTCCTATACTCCGCCAAAAATCTGTAATTTTCATGTGACTTGCCTCAAAATGTATTAATGTGATTTTATATTATTATCAGAGAGTAACAGGCTTAAATGTGATAGGTTTCTGGAGAATATCCTGTGGAAATAAAAATGTGGTGGATATGGGCGGTTTTTACTGCTGTCTTTATTGTTGTGGAATTTATTCGTAAAGGCTCATTCATACTATGGCTTGGCTTTTCTTCTGCGGTCTCCTGTATTTTATCTTTTCTTGAAGCCTCTCCTGCAGGGCAGATTGCTGTATTTTTTAACCTCTCAGGCATACTGATACTTCTTGAACGGCGATTTAATGAGCGCTATCGGTTCAAGACCCATCAGGAGATGGGTGAATTAAAAGAAATCGGTATCAAGAGAAAGGGTGATCCGAATATTTTCCGGCGGACCGGGCCTGTCTGGGAGGTGGTATTTAATGGTGATTCTTTTACCATCAAGCATTCAA